>NZ_LATC01000016.1:0-66959 GCF_001414075.1 Mycobacterium sp. UM_11
GATGTGTATAAGAGACAGCCCCGGGGCCCGGCCCGGGTGGTCATCGTTCTTCGACGACCTGTCGCGCCGCCCGCGCCCGGAGCCGGAGACCGCCGGCGAGGCGGGCGACGGCGTCTGGGCCATTTACACGGTGGACGCCGACGGCGGCGCGCACGTCGAACAGGTCTACGCGACCGAGCTCGACGCGCTGCGGGCCAACAAGGAGAACGTCGACCCCAAGCGCAAAGTGCGATTCCTGCCCTATGGGATCGCGGTCAGCGTGCTCGACGGCGATTCGCCCGACGAGGAATCCGGCGAGCCGGCGTAACGCCCTCAGCCCTGCTGGACGACGTTCGAACTACCCGAGTTGCCGACCTTCGGCGTGCCCGAATGGTAGGTGACCTTGTTGCTGAAGCCGGAGGCTTCGATGCTGTCGACGGAGTCGACGGTGATCTCGTTCTGCACCCCCGACACGGTGAGGCTGGCGCAGTGCCCGGTGATCACCACCGTGTTCGACACCCCGCTCACGCTGACGGTGTTCTGGTTGCAGGCGATGGTCCGGGTCTCGCCGATTCCGGAGACGCTGATCCTTTCGCCCGGCGCCGGGGTCGGTGACGTCGACGCCGACGGCGACGGCGTGGTCGTCCTGGTCCGGGTGGTCGAAGGCGCGGGGCCGGTGGTGAAGGTCGACGGCGGACCGAACGTCCCGGAGATCGTCGGCGGGGAGCTGATGATCGATCGGACACCGGAAAGCTGGTGGGCGGCGAAGGCGGCGATGCCGCCCGCCAGCGCCAGCACGCCGATGGCGATGACCGTGCCCAGGATCCACCACATGCGGTTGCCCGACGGGCCCTGCGGGGGCGGGCCGCCGAACGGGCCGCCGTAGCCGCCGTAGTTCCAGGACGGCGGCGGTGGCGGCGGGGCCCCCGGCCCGGGCGAGTACGCCGGGGCCGCGGGCGCTGCGCTGCTAGCTTCGGATGCCCGCGCCGCGTCGGCGAGCGGGCGCTCGAGTTCCCGGATCCGATCCTCCGGGTCGTCGTTTGCTGCCATGGGTTGAATATGCCATTCGCATGGGTGATTTCGGCTGGTTCGGTATTTTCTGCTTCGTGTCCTTGCCGAACCGTCAGGTCTTGTTGCGTCGCCGCCCCACCGGGCTTGTCCAGCCGGGTGACACGGAGCTGGTCACCGTGCCGGCGCCCGAACCCGCGGAGGGGGAGGCGCTGCTGCGCACCACCTATGTCGGAATCGACGCGGCCGCCCGCACCTGGCTCGACGACCAGCCCGGCTACCTGCCGCCGGTGCAGCTGGGCGAGGTCATCCGCGCGGCCGGCATCGGCGAGGTGGTCGCGTCGCGCTGCGACGCCTACGCCGTCGGCGACGTCGTCACCACGCTGACCGGATTTTCGGAATACGCGATCATCCGCGACGACCTGTTCAGCACGCCCATCCCGGGCGAGGACGACCAGCTGGCGATCATGTCGGTGTACGGGCCGACCGGCGCCACCGCCTATTTCGGAATGACCGACATCGGCCGGCCCAAGGCCGGCGAGACCGTCGTGGTGTCCGCGGCCGCCGGCGCCACCGGATCGGTGGCGGGGCAGATCGCCAAGATCGCCGGCGCCCGGGTGGTGGGCATCGCGGGCGGGCCGGAAAAGTGTCGGGCGGTGGTCGAGGACTTCGGTTTCGACGCGTGCATCGACTACAAGAACGAGGACGTCGCGGCCGCGCTCAAGCAGCACTGCCCGCGGCGCGTGGACGTCTACTTCGACAACGTCGGCGGGCCCATCCTCAACGCGGTGCTGGGCCGCCTGGCCCAGCACGCCCGGGTCGTCCTGTGCGGGGTGATCTCCAGTTACCTGACCGGCGAGCATCCCGGCCCGGCCAACTACGTGAACCTGCTGTCGAAGACCGCGTTGATGCAGGGGTTCAACTCCCTCGACGAATGGGGCCGCTTCGACGAGGCCTTCGCCGCCCTGCGCAAGTGGGAGGCCGAGGGCCGCCTGCGGCACCGGGAGACCATCTTTGACGGGATCGAGTCGTGCGTCGACGCCCTGAACGGTTTGTTCACCGGGGTCAACATCGGCAAGACGCTGGTCAAGCTCAGCGAACCGGCTTCGGGCTGACCCGCGCCGTCGTCAGCGTGCGAAAAGTCGCCGCCACGGCCCGGGTGTGGCATGCGTGGCACCCCGGCGCGTGGTTTCATAACACCGTTTGCAAAAGTTGCTCAGGGGTATCGCGCTAGGTCGGAGCCGGCTTTCACGATTGGTGGGTTGTAGATGGATCGTCGCAGCATGATGTTGATGTCGGGGCTCGGCTTGTTCGGGGCTGCGATGCGGTTGCCGGGTGCCTGGGCCACCCCGCCGGCACCGCAGGCGCCGACGGCCGGCGGCGGGCCGTACATCTTCGCCGACGAGTTCGACGGCCCCGCGGGCTCGGCGCCCGACCCGGGCAAATGGACCATCCAGACCTGGCAGGACGACGTCTTCCCACCGGTCGACGGGATCTACCGCGACGACCGCCAGAACGTGTTCGTCGACGGGCACTCCAACCTGGTCCTGTGCGCCACCCATGACGTGCTGAGCAACACCTATTACAGCGGCAAGCTGCGCGGGAACTTCCGCAGCATGATCAACCAGACCTGGGAGGCGCGGATCAAGCTCGACTGCCTCTACCCCGGCCTGTGGCCGTCGTTCTGGGGGGTCAACGAGGACCCGCTGCCCGACGGGGAGGTGGACGTCTTCGAGTGGTACGGCAACGGGTCGTGGCCCCCGGGCACTACGGTCCACGCCGCGTCCAACGGCAAGACCTGGGAGGGCAAATCCATTCCCGGGTTGGTCGACGGTGCCTGGCACACCTGGCGAATGCATTGGGGCGAAGAGGGATTCGAGTTCTCGCGGGACGGGGCCGAGTACTTCAAGGTGCCCAACAAGCCCATCCACGTGGCCGGCGGCGCCCCCGACGACTTCCGGTGGCCGTTCAACAAGCCCGGCTACTGGATGACGCCGATGTTCACCCTCGCCGTGGGCGGGGTCGGCGCCGGCGATCCGGCGGCGGGGACGTTCCCGGCCTCGATGCTGGTCGACTACGTCCGCATCTGGTGACTAGCGCTGCGCCTTGAACACCTGCACCAGGTTGAACTGCCAGCGCTCGACGAGCCGGAAACCCAGGTCGTGTGGGACCGCGAAGGACGGCGTCGCGCCGTAGACCGGTCCGGGCGGGATGGCCGGGCCCTGCTCGTGGGCCGGCTGTGACGGGTCGGCCTGGGTGATGATCCACACGACGCCGCAGTGGCTCAACGGCGTCGCGACGACCTCGGGAATGAGGTTGGTGTCGAAGACGTCGTTGCGGTCGGTGGCCCGCTGCCACAGGGTGAGGTCGACCAGCTTGCGGTAGGCGTCCGGGCGCGCCGCCATGAGCGGGCGCATCGGGGCGGGCATGAATGTCACCGTGTCGTTCACCAGCAGGCAATCGCCCGGGGCCGCCTTCGCGGTGATCAGGTCGGCAACCTGGCTGTAATCCATCCCGTACTTGGCGTACGGATTACGCTGCGCAAGAACATAATTGGGCGCGGCGGCGACGCCGAACAGGGCGACCAGGGCCGCCGTCAGCCAGGGCCGGGCGGTCACCGCGGCCGCGCAGACGCCCAGGATCAGCGCCATGCCGGGTGCCGTGAAGGACAGGTAGCGCGGGGTGTAGATCGGGTGCACCAGCGCCGAGTAGATCACGATGGCGGCAGTCGGCAGCGCGAGCCAGGCGGCCGCCAGGGTCAGCAGCTGCCGGTCGGCCCGCGCCAAGGGCGCCCTGACCGACCACACGGCGATGGCCGCCGCGATCACGAGCGCCGACAGCACGGCGAACGGGGGGCTGCGCTCGAAATACTGTTGCACCACCACGTCTTCGAGCGTCCGGCGACCGATCGGGGCGATCCAGCTGATCTGGTGCGCCTGCCCGGCGACCGTGAGCAGGAACGGCGCCATGGCGCCGACCGCGGCGGCCGCGGTGACGCCGAATCGCAACACAACCCTTCGCGCGCAACCGGATACGACGACCAAGTGCACCGCCACCAGCAACGCGAGGTACACCTCCAGCGTGATCGACGCCGCCAGGGCGAGGCCGTAGGCCACCCATAGCCAACCCGTGTCGCGGCGCGCGGCGCACACCAACAACACCGTCAGCCACACCGCGGCCATCATGGACAGCGCGTAGGGGCGGGCCTCGATGCCCGCCCAGGTGGCCCGGGGCAAGACGGCGCAGAAGACACCGGAGGCCACCGCGACGGTGCGCGTCGAGAACTGCTTGCCCAGCACCACGATTCCGGCGGCCGCGCCCCCGACGGCCAGCCCACTGGGCACGCGCGAGAAGAACTCCGTCGGTCCGAACACCTGAAACCAGGCGTGCATCAGCAGGTAGTACAGGCCGTGCACGGCGTCGACGTTGCCCAGCATCCGCCACAGCTGGGCAAGCGAACGACTGTATGCGGCCGAAATGGTGGCGGCCTCGTCGTACCAGAAGGAGGGGCGGCCCGCGCCACCCAGGCTCACCGCGACCGCGAGCAGGCCGACGAGCAGCGGGTCCAGCGCGGCCGGCGGGCGGCGAAGCGGGTTCCGCACGTCGCTATGGTGCCAGAAGCGTGCCCCCGGCCCGTCGGGCCCTAGCGCCGGGTCAGTTCAGCAGCCAGACGTGCCAGAAGCCGTCGGAGCCCTGGCGGCAGTCCCAGTGGGTGTAGAGGTGGTCGTTATGGGTGATCTCGACGTTCGGGGCGTCGGCCTCGCAACCGGCCAGACTCGAGTAGTTGCCCTCGACCTCGACCTGGTCGGCGGCGGCCACGCCCACCCCGGCGGTGAGCAGCCCGGCCAGCGCGAATAGGCCAGCGGCGCAAGCGATCTTCATGTGGACCTCCCCTTGATGGTTGAGCCGACTATATCGATCGGCGAGGGCGTGGGATCGAAAACAGGGAACTCGACGAACCGGCACTGTTCGAACGTATGATCGATCGATGGGGCAGTTCGCGTCCATCGGGTACAACGGCCAGCCGGTCCGCAGCCCGTTTCGGGTGGTGCGCCCGCCGATCGCGGTGCTGGTGGACCTGACGGTCCTGTTCCCGCGCGAGCCGCACCGCTCCGGCCGGTACCAGCCCAACGGACTGCAACTGCACAAGGTGGTCGAGGGCCTGCTGAGCTGCTGGGGCCTGTGCGAGCAGGGCGACTGGTGGGGGCTGGTGACCTACCCGATCGCGTATGGTTCCGAGCGCAAAACCGTGACGCACTGGGTGCCCGCCTGGACGCTGCGCCGGAGACGCTGAAAGCCGTTCCGGCGGCGGCGCTTACGCCGGAGCCGTGCGGGCGCGCCAAGCCGATGCGATGATTGCTGCCCGTGGACGCAAGTTGGGGCTCGGTATTGACCAAGCTGGTCGCGCTGGCGGCGGTCATCGCGCTGTCGCCGATCACGGTCATCCCGGCGGTGCTCGTCTTGCACTCCCCGCGACCGCGGCCGACCGGCCTGGCCTTCCTCGCCGGGTGGGTGCTGGGTCTGGTCGCCCTGACCGCCGCGTTCGTCGGCGGCTCGGGCCTGCTGGAAGGCCTGCACAAGGCGCCGCCGACGTGGGCGTCGTGGCTGCGCGTGGTGCTCGGGTCGGCGCTGATCGCGTTGGGCGGATACCACTGGCTGACCCGGCATCGGCACGCAGCCATGCCGCGCTGGATGCGCTCGTTCTCGACGCTGACCCCGGCGCGCGCGGGGGTGACCGGGGCGGTGCTGGTGGTGCTGCGGCCCGAGGTGCTGATCCTGTGCGCGGCGGCCGGGTTGGCCGTCGGCAGCAGCGGCCTGGGCGCGGCCCGCCAGCTGGTGGCCGCCACGGTGTTTCTCGTGATCGCCGCGTCGACGGTCGCCATCCCGATCCTGGCGTACGCCGGCGCGGGCGACCGCCTCGACGATGCGCTGGAACGCCTCAAAGTCTGGATGGAGGAAAACCACGCCACGCTGCTGGCGGTCATCCTGGTTTTGATCGGTTTGATGGTGCTCTACAACGGGATTCACGCCCTGTAGATTGCTGCCCATGGCAGGCAGCTGGGGCACCGTGCTCACCGGGCTCGTTCCGCTCGGACTGGTCATCTCGCTCTCGCCGCTCACGGTCATCCCGGCCGTGCTCGTGCTGCAGGCGCCGCGGCCGCGGCCGACGGGCCTCGCCTTCCTCGCCGGCTGGGCGCTGACCCTTGCCGCGCTGACGGCGCTCTCGGTCACCGCCTCCCACCTGCTCGGCGGCCTCGACAAGTCGCCGCCGCGATGGTCGTCGTGGCTGCGTGTGGTGCTGGGTTCGGGGCTGATCGTGTACGGCATCTACAAGTGGCTGAACCGGCACGGCCACGCCGAGTCCCCGGCCTGGATGCGCTCGTTCGCCACCATCACCCCGGCCCGGGCCGGGATCATGGGGGCCGTCCTGGCGGTGGTGCGGCCGGACGTGCTGCTGATCTGCGTTCCGGCCGGGCTGGGCATCGGCACCGCCGGACTCGGCCTCGCCGGTGACTGGCTGGCCGCCGCCTTCTTCGTCGCGATCGCGGCGTCAAGCGTGGCGATCCCGATCCTGGCCTATGCGGCCGCCGGCAGCCGCCTCGACGACACGCTGGCCAGGCTCAAGGACTGGATGGACCGCAACAACGCCGCCCTGCTGGCGGCGGTCCTGGTGCTGATCGGTGCGATGGTGCTCTATCACGGGATCGACGCGCTGTAGCCGCCGTCGGCCAGGCCGGCGTCCGCCTCGAGCCGGTTGACCGCACCGAAGGCGTATTCGCGGATGAGCTCCCAGCCGTAATCGCGCAGCATGCCCGCGTAGCCCTTCGCCGCCCACTGCCGGCAGTGCCGCTCCTCGTGGTGCAGCACCCGATCCAGGTCGTGCCAGGCGCGCCCGGACTCGATGATCCGGCGCAGCCGCTCGGCCGGGTCGGTGACGGCGCCCATGTTGACCATGAAGATGTCGCCCCAGGTGGTGCCGCCCCGCCGGCAGAATTGCCGCTGGATCCAGTTGCCGCCCAGACCCATCAGGATGCCGTTCGGCGTCGTGACCAGACGCCCGCCGTTGCGGTCGACGAAGCCGACGTCGCGCGCGTAGCTCCAGTGGTTCGCGTTCTGCCGCCGCATGATTCGAGTGATCTCGGCGGCGCCGTAGGGCGTCGGGGGGAAATCGGTGCGCCGCCCGCCCCCGCCGCCGTAGCCGGTGCCGGCGTTCAGGACGTAGGTGCCCAGCACCGCCGCGCGGGCGTCGCCGCCACTGACGCCGCGGGGCAGCAGAAAGAACGACTTGCCGTCCGGGTCGCGGATCTCGACGGTCTTCGCGAGCGGACGGAAGCTGTCCGCGGTGACGGCGTGCCGCCGGGTGATCTCGGCGAGGACGTCCGGGGCCACGCCCCGCCGCGCGGCGTTTTCCCGCCATCTCTGGTAGTAGCCCGGTGCGTCCATGTCCGCCAACCAATTTAGGGTGTAGCGAATGAACAGGCGGCCCTGGCAACGCGCGCGCGGCATCAACCAGATCACCCGGGGGCTGGGCACCCTGGACCGGGAGATCTTCGAGGCGATCGCCGAGACCGACACCCCGCTGCTGGATGCGGTCATGCCGCCGCTGACCCGGGCGGCCGACAACTCCAAGCTGTGGTTCGCCATCGCCGCCGCCCTGATGGCTTCGGGCAACAAGAGCGCGCAGCGCGGCGCAACGCGCGGCGTCGTGACGCTGGCGCTCACCAGCCTGGTCACCAACCAGGTCGCCAAACGCATCCGGCGCCGCCCGCGGCCCGGGTACGAGCTGGTGCCGCTGGTCCGGCAGGTCCGTCGCCGGCCGACGTCCAACTCCTTCCCGTCGGGGCATTCGGCCAGCGCGGCCGCGTTCGCCGTCGGCGTCGGTCTGGAGAACCCGATGGTGGGATTCGGGCTGGCGCTGCTGGCCGGGCTGGTCGGACTGTCGCGGGTGGCCACCGGCGCGCACTACCCGGGCGACGTCGTCGCCGGGTTCGGCATTGGGGCGGGCGTGGCGGTACTGGGCGGCCGCCTGGTCCCGCCGATCGTCGAAACGGCCCTGCCCAAGACGGAACCGCTGCGGGTCGAGACGCCCGAGCGGCCCGACGGGTCCGGGGTGGTGCTTGTCATCAACCCCGAATCCGGCAGCGGCACCGGCGCCCGTGTCGTCGACGAGGTGCGCAAGGCGCTGCCGAAGGTCGACATCCGGGAGCTGGGCCCCGACGACGAGCCGGCCGACGTCCTGCGTGAGGCCGCCGAGCGCGCCGAGGTGCTGGCCGTCGGCGGCGGCGACGGCACCGTGGCGGCCGCCGCCGGCGTCGCCATCGAGACCGGGCTGCCGCTGGCCGTGTTCCCCGCCGGAACGTTCAACCACTTCGCCAAGGACATCGGCTGCGACACCGTGGCCAAGACGGTCGACGCGATCCGGCGCGGCAGCGTGGCGTGCGTGGACCTGGTGTGCCTCAACGAAAGTCAGATGGTCCTCAACACGGCCAGCATCGGCGCCTACCCGGCCTTCGTCCGGCAGCGCGAGAAACTTCAGAAGCGCATCGGCAAGCCGCTGGCCGGTCTGTACGCGATGCTGCACACCTTGCGCAACGACCAGCCCGTCCGGATCTCGTATGACAACAAGACGCTGCTGACGTCGCTGTTCTTCCTCGGCAACTCGCTGTATCTGCCCACCGGGTTCGCCCCGTCGCGACGGACCCGGATGGACGACGGCCTGATCGACGTCCGGATGCTCGAAGCGGGACGCCGCCTGTCGCGCACCAGGATCCTGACCGCGCTCGCATTGGGTCGGCTGGAGAGAAGCCCGCTCTATCACGAGCTGCAGGTGCCGGAATTCGCGTTCTCCGCCGTGGACGGGCCGACGGTCATCGCGTATGACGGTGAGGTCGGCGACGAATACGAGAAGGCCAGCTTCACCGCCAAATACCGTGTCCTGCCGGTCTTTCGGCCCTGCGACTAGGCGCCCTCGGTGAGGTCGCGCAGTCGGGCATAGCGCGCGAGCACGTCGGGCGTGGGGGCGGCGGTGTATTCGTCGGTCCGCGGCGGCGTCCAGGCGGGCGGTGTCGGTGACCCGCTGAGCGCCCACGCCGCCTGCCGCGCCGCGCCCAACGCGACGTACTGCGCCGGGGCCGGCGCCAGCACGGGCACGCCGAACACCGCCGGGGCGATCTCGCGCAGGGCCCGCGACCCCGCGCCGCCGCCGATGAGTAGGACGCGGCGGGGGGTGACGCCGTGCGCGGCCAGGTGGGCCAGGCCGTCGGCCAGCGCGCACAGCAACCCCTCCACCGCGGCGCGGGCCAGGTTGGCCGGCGTCGCGTTGGCGACCCGCAGGCCGTGCAGGGCACCGGAGGCGTTGGGGCGGTTGGGGGTTCGCTCACCCTCCAGATAGGGCACCAGCACCAGCCCCGCGCTGCCCGGCGGCGCGGACAGCGCGAGCTCCGACAGCTCATCGTGGTCGACGCGCAGCATGGCGGCGGCCGCGTCCAGCACCCGCGCCCCGTTGAGGGTGCACACCAGCGGCAGGTAACGCCCGGTGCCGTCGGCGAATCCGGCGACGAAGCCGGCGTCGTCGCGGACCGGGTCGGCGCTGACGGCGGCGACCACCCCCGAGGTGCCGACCGAGACCACCACGTCGCCCTGGTCGGCGCCCAGGCCCAGCACCGCTGCGGCGTTGTCCCCGAGACCGGCCCCGAATAATGTTGTGCCGCTCTGTGTTCCGGCTGACGGGTCCAGCACGGTCGGCAGTCGTGGCCGGCGACCGCGCAGGGCCAGCTCGAGGAGGTCGACCCGATAGTCGCCGCGGGCGGCGTCGTAGTAGCCGGTGCCGCTGGCGTCGCTGCGGTCGGTGGTCAGGGCCGCGATGTCGGCGTCACCGCGCAGCCGCCACGTCAGCCAGTCGTGCGGGAGGCAGACGCCCGCCGTGCGGTCGGCGTGCCCCGGCTCGTGGTCGGCGAGCCAACGCAGCTTGGCCACCGTGATCGCGGCCAGCGGCACGACGCCGACGGCCCGCGCCCACGCCCCCGGCCCGCCCAGCTCGTCGACGAGCGCGCGCGCCGCGTCGGCCGACCGCACGTCGTTCCACAGCAGCGCGGGCCGAACCACCTGGCCGGCCGCGTCCAGGCACACCATGCCGTGTTGCTGCGCGCCGACCGCGACCGCCTCGACGCCCTCCAGCCCGCCGGCAGCCGCGATCGCCTGTTGGGTCGCGGATTCCCATGCCGCCGGGTCGATTTCGGTGCCCTGCGGGTAGTCGGCCCGGCCCTCGCGGAGCACTTCGCCGGTCGCGCCGTCGCAGATCAGCACCTTGCAGGACTGTGTCGACGAATCGATGCCGGCGACCAGGGTCATGCGTCGGCCCCGATGAGCGCCCGCAATGTGGCGCGCGCGCCGTGCCGGTGCAGGGAATCCAGCGCCCACAGGTAGGGCTCGCGGAAGCGGGGCTGGTCGACGAGGTCACCGAACACCGCGCGGTTGGCGAGGAAGGCGGTGGGCTGGTCACGCTGGGACCGGGCGATCGGGGTGAGCGTGTCGGCGAGCGCGTCCACCACGTCGATCGGTCGGCCGCCTTCGTCGACGCCCTCGGCGTAGCGGGCCCAGCTGGCGACGATGGCCGCGGACAGCCGCACCGGCCCGCCGTCACGCAGGTTGTCGGCGACCACCGGCAGCAGCCACTTGGGGATGCGGTTGGACGAGTCGGCGCACAGCCTGGCGACGGTGTCGCGCACGTAGGCGTTGGCGAAGCGGGGGAGGAGCCCGTCCTTGAACTCGGTCAGCCCCGGGACCCGCACCAGGGTCGGCATCGCCTCGGATTCCAGATACCGGCTTAAGAATCCGGCGATCACCGGATCCTGTGCGGCTTCGTGGACCAGTCGATATCCGGCCAGGTAGGCGAAGTAGCACAGGCCCTGGTGGCTGGCGTTGAGCAGCCGCAGCTTCATCGCCTCGTACGGCGACACGTCGTCGACCAGTTGGACGCCGGCTTGCTCCAGCGGGGGCCGGCCGTCGGCGAAGCGGTCCTGCAGCACCCACATGGCGAACGGCTCGGCGACCACGGGCCACGCGTCGCGGACACCGAATTCGGCGTCCAGCCGCGCGATGGCCTCGGCGGGGGTGACCGGCGTGATGCGATCGACCATCGAATTCGGGAAGGCGGTGTGTTCGGCCATCCATTGCGCCAGTTCGGGATTGAGCTGCTCGGCGTGGGACGTGAATGCGCGGCGGGCCACTTCCCCGTTTTCCACGATGTTGTCGCACGACACGATCGTGGGGGAGGGCAGCCCGCGTTCCCGCCGCCGGTTCAGCCCCTCGGCCACCAGCGGGAAGACGTCGCTCAGCGGGGGTTGGTAGCCGCCCTCGGTGATGGTGAGCGAGACGATCCGGGTGGCAGGCGCCGCGAGCCGCTCGATGACGGCCTCGGGATCCTCAGGCGCGTAAAGGAAGTCGACGATCGAGCCGATGACCCGCGGCTGCCGGGTCCCGTCGGGGTGCTCGAGGATCAGCGTGTACAGGTAGTCCTGGGCCCTGAGCGCGTCGCGCATGCGGCGGTCACCCGGCAGCACCCCGACGCCGCAGATCCCCCAGTCCCGGGCCAGCCCGTCGTTGTGCAGCCTGTCGAGGTACATGGCCTGATGGGAGCGGTGAAAGCCGCCGACGCCGAAATGCACGATGCCGACGCCGATCTGGCTGCGGTCGTAGGTCGGGACGGGGATGCCGAGAGCGCTCAGGTTGCGCGCGCTCAGCTCCATTCCCGGAACTTAGCTCACCGTCAAGCGTTGGGGCACAGATCGCGCAAGGCGAAGATCACCACGTCCGCGGCCTGCCGGCCGTTGATGCCGCCCGTGCCCTGGTCGGCGTCCGAGCGCTGGATCGCCAGGCCCTCCAGCTGTTGGGGTGAGGCGCCCCACGAAAGTTGTTGGCACAGGTCCGCGCCCATCTGCAACAGCGCCTCGTCGCCGCCGTTGACCGCGTGGATGCCGGCGCTGTGCAGGTCGTTGATGAAGGCAGCGCCGTCGGCCCGCGCCGGGCCGGCCCACGCGATCGCCGCGGCCAGAAGTGGGCCCCCTACCAGGGCCGCCCCCATGAACCGGCCATACGGCCGTTGTGCTGCCATCGAAATCTTCTCCTTCGTCCCGTGCCCGATTCGGATGATGCACTTTTACACGAAAGCGCCAAGGAACACGCTGTGGAAGATAAATCCCGATGATGAATAGTCGGCAAAGACCCGTGGGTTAAGCGTTCGGGCAGAGGTCGCGCACGGCGTCGATCACGACGTCGTCGGCCTCTTGGGGGGTGAGGCCCCTGGCCCCCTGCCGGCTGTCGGAGCGTTGCAGCGCCAGGCCCTCGAGTTGGGATGGCGGCGCGCCCCACGACAGCTGCTGGCACACGGCCAAGCCCATCTGCACCAGCGCCTCGTCCCCGCCGCTGACCGCGCCGATCCCGTTCTTGTGCAGGTCATTGACGAATGTGGTCGCGTCGGCCTGCGCCGGGCTGGCCCAGAGCACCCCGGCGACCAGGAGCGGGCCTCCCACCAGCGCCGCGTTCACGAATCGGCGTGCAGTCATGGCTTGCGCTCCCTTCTTCGTAACCGTCCGATTGCCTGCGGTTCACCTTCCATGGAACCGCCGGGAGATATCGCGTCAGCCTAAAATTCGCTGTGAATACGCTGCGCGAAATTGAATTCATCTGGTCCGCAGTCGCCGCCGACCGTGACGCCCTTGTGACGTCACCATTTGGAAACGACGCGGTGCGGCGCCTCCGGCGTTTCGCGTCGACTGCCGACAATTGGCTCGTTATCTGCTGCATCAGATATGTGAGCGCGAATTAAAAGGAGAGTCGACGCTGATGGCGATCGTCGATCGGTTGAACGTGAAAGTACTTGCCAGCCTTGGGTTGTGCGGGGCCGCGCTTGCGTTGAGCCCGGATGCGGCGGCCGCGCCCCTGAAGACGGGCGGCTACGCCTGCATCGAGGGCCAGGCCGGCGAGGCCGGTGCGCCGCTGGCCGGACCGGGAGGTGCCGGTGCCGGTGCCGCGGGCGGAGCGGCGGCCGCGGGCGCGCCGACGGCGCCGATCTGCGCGGCGAGCGCGCCGCTCACCGACATGGCGGGTGTCCCCCTGGCGGTGCCCGGGCCGGTGCCGCTGGGTGCGCCGGTGCCGCTGCCGCTGGGCGCGCCGCTGCCGTTGCCCCTGGGCGCGCCGTTGCCCATCGCCCCGGTGGTGCCGGCGGGCGCTCCGCTGGTTGCCCTCGGTGGGCCACTGGCGGCCGGTGCCCCCCTCGAAGGCGCCCCGCTCATCGACATGTCGGGCGTCAAGGACGCACCGACCGGTCCCGCGCCGTCGGGCGGACCCCAGCCCGGTCAGCCGGTGGCGCCCGGCCCCTCGCACTGAGCCCTCCGATACGAAAGGACCCGCTGGCTTCGGCCAGCGGGTCCTTTCGTATGCGGTTCGGTGTTGCGGCTTTCGAGCGTCGGCCCGCTCAGGAAGGTGGGCGCTCCCACAGGTCCTGCTGGACGATCACCGGGTCGCCGACGTTGACCGTGTTGTAGTACCACTCGGCGTCTTCGGGGCTCAGGCTGATGCAGCCGTGGCTGACGTTCTCCAGCCCGAGGGAGCGGACCGCCCACGGGGCGGAGTGCACGAACAGGCCGCGGTTGGTGATCCGGACGGCGTAGTCGACGTTGAGCATGTAACCGTTGGGGTCGTCGACCGGGATGCCGACGCTGCTCGAATCCATAAGCACCGAACGGTCTTTGGCCAACACAGTGTAGTTGCCGACGGGCGTCGGGAACTCCGGCCTACCCATCGAAGCCGGCATCACGCCCTCTTCGCCGAAGTGCGGCCGATGGTGCGGGGCCGGCAGCGGAGCCGCGTCTACTCCGTCGATGGTCACCTTGAAGGTGTGGTCGGTGATGTTGGCGACGCCGACGACCTTTGGGCCCGTTTTGAATTCCGTCTCCCGGCCGTCCACCGCCAGCGCGATGGTGCTGTGCGCCGGCCAGTAGTGGTCCGGAACCCACTGCACCACCTTGTTGTCCAGCCAGTCAAACTTGCCGGTCATCGGGGGCGACGACGTGACCGCGATCGCGCGCTCGGCGGCCTGCCGGTTCGCGACGGGCGCGTCGAACGTCACCACAACCGGGTGCGCCACACCCACCGTCGCGCCGCGAGTCGGAAGCACCGACGCGATGGCCAAGTGATGCGGCTGGGTCGCCGCCGCCATGCTGGCACCGGTTGGTCCCGCGACCACACTCGCCGCTACCCCGACCCCCGCAAGAACACACCGAACGACCGTCCGCATGGCTTCCGTTTCCTTTTAACTGACATAGTTGCAATAGGGATCGTAAACGGGCGATGACCAGCGGAAGCGCAAGGGCGCGTTCGCATTTGGTCAAGCCTCGGTCACGGTTTGGCCACGGGGGTTTAGCCCGGCAATATGCAGGTGGGCGGGGGTTCGATGGCCCCGAGAGGGGAGGATGTTGAGACCTCAGGAATACGACGTGGTCCGCTTGCGCCGGGCGGTGCCGGAGCACGACCTGCCGGCCGGTTCACGAGGGACCGTCGTCATGGACTACACGACCGGTTCAGAAGGTGCCCGGCGCGCCTACGAAGTGGAGTTTTGCGACGGCGACGGCATTACCCGAGCCTTGGTCACCCTCGCCGAAGATGACCTGGAAGTGGTGTGGCGGCCGGCTAAGGGTGGCTAGCAGTTCGTGTGTCGGCGGGCGAGGCCACGGACCGCGGTTTCAGCACGAGGCTCGCCAGGACCGCGACGGCGCCGATGCCGACGCAAACCCACAACGCGGACTGGTAACCCGCTTGGGTGCCGGCTCCGACAACCGTTCCCGCCCAAGCGAACCCGAGTGACCCGCCGATGCCGTAGGAGGCGTTGGCGATCCCCGGCAGCGACCCCGGCTCGTCCGGGGGAGCTTGAAGGACGCCGAGCGCGCTCATCGGGGTGAGCGCGACCGCCAACGCCACGCCGAACACCGCCATGAGGGCGACGACCACCATCTTGTCGAGCGTGAACACCGCAAGCGCGGCGGTGACGGCCACGGAACCGACCAGGCCCGTGCGCAACACCGTCACGAAGCCGATCTGGGCGGCGAGCCGCCCGACCAAAGGGGCGGTGAGAAGTTGGGCCAGCGCGCCGGGAGTGATGAACAGCAGGGCCGTGAGCTGCCCGCTGGCGGCGAAGCCGACGCGGTCGTTCTCGGCGAGGGACGGCACGATGTAGCTGAGCACCACCATGAATGACCCGAAGACGAGAATGGTCACGACGATCAACGGCCACGCGTATCGCGACCGCATCTGGTCGATGTGGATCAACGGTGTCGCGACTCGTTTCTCGACCACCACGAGCCCGACGCAGGCGGCGACGGCCGCGGCAAGGCAGCCGAGCATGAGCGGCGCGGACCAGCCCAAGTGTTCGCCGTTGGACACATACAGATTCAGCCCGGCGACCGTCAGCGCGATCAGGACGGCGCCCGCCCAGTCCATTCGGCCCGTGTTCTTGCGGCCGCGTTCGTCTGCGGGGACGGCCAGCCGGCACAGCGCGACGGCGGCGATGCCGACCACCAACGTCAGGACGAAGATGGAGCGATAGCCGAAGCGGTCGACCAGGACACCGGCGAGCAGCGCGTCGACCCCGGCCACCCCCGCGTTGATCGCCGAGATGACACCGCAGCAGACGCCGAAGGCTTTATCGCTCAGGTGTTCTCGCATGATGAGGAAGGCGAGGCCGTACGTGATGTTCGCGCATCCCTGCAACACCCGGCCCGCGACCACCACCGGTAGTGAGGTGCCCAGGATGCACAACAACGTGCCGATGCAGACGAGGGTGAGGATGCCGACCAGGACACGCCTGCGGCCGATGAAGTCGCTCCATCGGATCAAGACCACGTTGGCGATCGCGCCGGCGAGATAGAAGTAGGCGGACATGGACGCGTATGCGTGGGGACCGAGATGGGTGTTGATGTCCCGGATCGCGGGGCCGAGCATGGTCGCGTTGAGCATGAACGACATCACCGCCAACGCCAACGCGGCCACCATGACGGCGGTTCGCGAGGACGAAAGCTCCTTGCCGCCGTCGCCGTCAGCAGTTGTCACCGCCGGGCTTTCACCGACCATCGTCGGCCCCCCTTCGCTCGCCATGCCCCTAGTCGACACATCGGTTAATTGTGTTGTCCCGCAGCCATCGTGGAATCCGGCGCGGGCGTCTTGACGCGGGCGACGCTCAGCACGGCCAGGCCCGCCGGCAGCAGCAGTGCGGCGCTGACCGCGAGGATGACTTGGATGCCGTGACCCGTGCTGACGCCGTGGTGCTGCAACATCTCCAGCGCGCTGCTGGACACCGCAACGCCCACGCCCGCGAGAGTGACCAGGGACGTCAGCGTGACGCCCGCGGCTTCGCCGGCCCGCTCGGGCGCGACGACGGCCTGAGTCGCCACCGTGGTGAACGCGTAGACCAGGCCCATGGTGAAACCGCACGCGCTGAGCGCGGCGAGATACACCGCGAAGCTGTCAGCGGACGCCAGGACGCCGAGTGACACCGCCGCCCCGGTGCAACCGATGCCCATGACGGCGAAGGGCGCGTTGCGCGACGCCAGGCGTCCGGACACCGGACCACCGAGCGCCGCGCCGACCGATGGGCCGAGGAAAGCCAAGCCGGCCATCAGCGGGTCGAGGCCTCGCACCTGTTGGAGGTTCAGCGTGGCGAGAAAGACGGTCACCACGTACGCGATGTTGGCGACCGTACCGGCGACGACCAAGACCGTGAAGCGGGGCTTGCGCAGCAGCGACAGGTCGATCAGGGGGAAGCGCACGCGCGTCTCGACCGCGACGAACCCGACCAACAAGGCAACGGAGCCAAGGAATACGCCGATCACTGGCGGCGACAACCACCCCCAGTTCGGCGCTCGGTCGAAGGCGAGGGTGAACAGCCCTATCCCAGTCGTGATCAGCGCCAGGCCGGCCAGATCCACCCGTCGCGGCACGCTGGTGTCGGAGGTCTCCGGGATGGTTCTCGCGCCGATGGCGATCGAGATCGCCGACAGCGGCACCAGCATCCAGAACACCGAGCGCCACCCGAGCGTCTGGGTCAGCAACCCGCCCACCAGGGGGCCGGCGGCGTTTCCCAGGCCGGCGATGCCATACGCCAGTCCGATTGCGCGACCAGACCTTTCGGCGGGCAACGTATTGGTCAGGACGCTCACGGACACCGGAAAGATCAGAGCGGCGCCGAGGCCTTGCACGGCCCGGAACGCGATAACCACCGGCGCCGATGGCGCGACCGCGCAGAACACCGACGCGATTGCGAACAACCCGATCCCGGCGAGCAGCGTGCGGCGGCGTCCGAAGATATCGCCGATGCGGCCGGCGGGCGCCATGAACGCGCCCAGGGTCAGCATGTAGACGCTGATGACCCACTGCAGATCGGTCGTGGTGCTGTGCAGGTCCGACGCCATGCGGGGCAACGCGAGGTTCATTGCGAAGTAATCGATCTGCACGCAGAACAGTGCCATCGAGATCGCCGCGATGATCCAGCGCGGGTGCCGCCCGTGCGCGCGGAGATTCACGGGCTTGACGATACGGGCGGTGACTCCTGTCTATCCCACAATTCGGCGGACTGCCGGGTCGCCGCGAGGCCGTGTCGCTCGGCGCGGTCACAGCGCACACATAGCATCGGCGACGCCTCGACAAACTCCGTAATATCGCGTTATGAGGCTCGTCGCGAGCGTGCCGTCCGTTGTCATCGTCGCCGGCGCGATGGCGCTTGGGCCGGCGGCCGCGCCCCTCCCCATCTCGTCGGTGCCCCTGGCGTCGGCGGCGTGCCCCGACGCGGAGGTGGTCTTCGCCCGCGGCCGGGAGGAACCACCCGGCGTCGGCGCGGTCGGCGACGCGCTCGTCAATTCGCTGCGCGCCAAGACGAATAAGTCGATCGGGGTGTACGGGGTGAACTATCCCGCCAACATCACCACCGGCGGCGGCGCCAACGACATCAGCGCCCACGTGCAATCCATGGCCAGGGATTGCCCCAACACCCGGATCGTGCTCGGCGGCTATTCGCTGGGCGCCGAGGTGGTGGACCGCGCGCTGTGGGGCGGGCTGCCACCGGGGACCGACCAGCACGTCGCGGCGGTCGCGTTGTTCGGCAACGGCACCCACGGCGTCGGACCGGCGTTCGCGGGCAAGACAATCGACCAGTGCGCGGCCGGTGACCCCATCTGTGGCAGGGGAACGAACTGGCCGGCGCACCTGCAACCCTCCTACATCGGCTCCGGTCTGGTGGATCAGGCCGCGGGCTTCGTGGCGGGCAGGCTGTAGACCCCGGCTAGGGTCACCTGTGTGCGCAGGACCATCGACTGGGACGGCGACGCGGTCACGATCATCGACCAGACGGCGCTGCCGGCCGACTATCGCGTCCTGACGCTGCGCACCGTCGACGAGCTGATCGACGCGATCCGCCGACTGGCCGTGCGCGGGGCGCCGGCGCTGGGCGCCGCGGGCGCCCTCGGCGTGGTGCTCGCGGCCCGCGAGGGCGGCGACGTGCGCGCCTCGGCCGAACGGATCGCGAAGGCGCGGCCGACCGCCGTCAACCTCAGCTGGGGGGTGGCGCGCGCGCTCGAGAAGCTCGACGCCGGCGCCGAACCCGTGCTCGCCGAAGCGCTGGAGATTCTCGACGAGGACGAACGCCTCAACCGCGTCGCCTCGGCACATGCCGCCGAAGTCGTTCTCGCCGTGTGTGATCGCCGTCCGCTGCGCCTGCTCAGCCACTGCAACGCCGGCCACCTCGCGACCGTCGCGTGGGGCAGCGCGCTCGGCGTCGTCTGGCACCTGCACGAACGCGGACTGGTCGAGTCGGTGCTCGTCGACGAGACGCGGCCGCTGTTGCAGGGCGCCCGGCTCACGGCGTGGGAGCTGGCGCGGGCGGGCGTGCCATACCGGGTGCAGACCGACGGCGCCGCGGCGGCGGCGATGGGGCGGGGCCTCGTCGACTGCGTGCTCGTCGGCGCGGACCGGATCGCGGCCAACGGGGACGTCGCCAACAAGATCGGCACCTACGGCCTGGCCATCGCGGCGCGCCATCACGACGTGCCGTTCGTCGTCGTCGCGCCGTCGTCCACGGTCGACAGTTCGCTCGCCACCGGCGCCGACATCGTCATCGAGGAACGCGCGCCCGACGAGGTCCGGACGTTCGGCGGCGCCGTCGTAACGCCGCCGGACGCCGACGTTTACAACCCCGCGTTCGACGTGACCCCGGCCGAACTGATCACCGCCGTCGTCACCGAGCACGGGCGTTACGCGCCGTAACCCCTCACGTCGTCGACAGCGGTTGGCGTTCGACGCTGCGCCCGAGGACCACCTTCGCCGTGATGACGCCCAACTTGACCATGCCCAAGTACGTCGACGGGTTGAACAGCGTCGGCCACACCGTGCGGGTTCTGTGCTCGTTGATCGGCCGGTCCGTGAATCGGTCGCGCAGCCACCTCAGCGTCATGGGCGCCGACAGTGGATGCAACAGCAGATGCCCACAGAACCGGTCGCGGTGGTAGGTGACCGACACGCCGTTGCGTTCATACTGAGCCACCAGTGCGTCGACATCGTCGACGCTGATGATTCCGTCGTGCACTGCCTGTACGACCAGCACCGGAGGCTTGGGCCCCGACTTGCCGAGCCTGGTCTCGTCGAAGATGTGGCGCACTTCGGGCAAGTCCCACAGCTCGTCGGCCGTCATGTCGACGTAGGACCCGATGTCGACGTTGCGAAACTGCCATACCGCCTGGGCAGTCGTCATCGTCTGCAACTCGTCGAGCAACGCCTTGCCCTCGTCGGTCGCGTGCTCATCGACGACCCTTTGCGCGCCGGGAAAGACTTGCGTCAATGCGGAAATCATCAGTGCGGCGAGACCGGCGAAGAAGCTGCCATTGAGGCGGCGCGCCACACTGCCCGGGTCGCCGACGGGCGAACCGAGAACGGCGCCAACGATATTGAGCTCCGGTGCATATCGCTCACATAATTCGGCCGCCCACGCCGACGCCAGTCCTCCCCCTGAATATCCCCACAGACCCACCGGGGCAGACGGCGACAATTCCAATCGCTCGCACCGCATAGCGGCACGCAACCCGTCCAGAATCCGGTAGCCGGGCTCGACGGGAGCGCCCCACATGCCATGGCAGCCTTCGTGGTCCGGTACGCAAACCGCCCAGCCTTCGGCCAGCGCGGCCGTCACCAACAAATACTCGGCTTGGACGAACGCACCGATCGGTCCCGCGCCGCGCCGCATGGCGAACGAGGGAAAACAGCGCGACGCCACAGCGTCGATCGCGCATTGATAGGAGAGCACCGGATAAGCGACGTCTGACTCGCGCTGCGCCGGGACCAGCACTGTCGTCACGGCGACTTCCGGTTCTTCGTGCAGATTCGTGGTGCGGTACAGCAACTGAGTGGCTTTCACTCGTTGACTGATGAGACCCAGGAATCCGATCTCCACGTCGCGCGAGCGCAACACCGTCCCCGGCTCTTCGTGCTCGTATCCCAGTGGCGCCCGGTAGAACGGGTCATCGTCGGGTGAGATCGGCCGTTCGCCGCGGCGCAGCGCGTCGTGCGGCGCGCTGCTGCTGACGCGCACTGGTGTGGCGGAAGAGCTGTCCATTGGCGTGGCGACTCCCTCGGCGTATCGCTGATGGCACGCATTCACGCGGCCCCGAGTTAGCCATTACCCGCGGTACCGGTTTGTCAACCACCGGCCATCCGAAATTCCCGCCGAATTACGGCGTGGGCTCGGTGCGCATCCAGTTTCCGAGAAACGCGCTGGCGCGGAACGACTCGCACCAGTCGGGCGGTTGCGGCCCCACCCACCGACGATCAGGCCTCCTCTGTACGGGAATGAGGGATCTTTGACGGTTGGCGACTGTAGAGGCGTACCAGCGCCATGATTCCCGTGAGAAGAATGGTGAATAACGCTGCCGATGCGCCTGACTCGTACACGTCGGCAATCTGGATGGTTTTGCCGCCGCGGACCGCAACGCCGTCCGGCGGGTGGGTCAGGGCGGCGAAGACCTGAGTGGCGGTGGAAAGCCAGAACAGGCACGGCAGCAGCCAATAGGGGCGGGTTCGGGTGGCGGGGCTCCCGGGGAATCGCGCCTCGACGAGCGCTACGAGCTGAAAGATCAGCCAGCCCGTCAGCAGCCAGCCGAGATAGTTGGTCAGCGGGACTCCCAGCGCGCCGGTCGGGTGGTGATAGGAGTACCAGTCGTGCGCCGTCGCACCGATGGGGTCGTTTACCAGGTCATAACCCCCAAGAATGAACGTCGCCACGATGGGCGTCGTAAAGCGTTCGGCGTTACCCACGGCCACATCGGGAGCGGGTCGCATGATCACCCGGGCCAGTGCCCAGGCCAGCCAGCCGAAAATGATCCAGCTGACGATGGCCACTGGGGGAACGCCCAGGGGCTTCGGACCGGGCAGGTGATGGGTGTAGGAGCCGAACGGGAAACCGGTCGCGACACCGATTGCCTCCATTGCGAACGCAACAACGCCGGCGATGGCGACGAATGCGGCCACGCCTCGTGCGAAGTAGCCCAGCCACGCATGGACGACGACAAACAGAACGAGAAAGCCCAATTGGGCGGCCCCGGCTTGCGCAGCCAGCGACGGACGCACCGCCATAACCAGCGCGGCGACCAGCGTGAGGAACAACAAGACCCAACACGATGCCCAGAGAATCTGCAACCGTGCCCCCGTTCGGCGAGACGATCGCGTCTGCGTAACGGCTGGCGCTCGCTGGGTGGTCTCTTCACTGGTCACCTTGCGCACCCTCCTAGCCGTGCTGTTCGGCGCCCGACGCACGCCGATTCTTGTTTGCTCACGCTATCGCCCGGAGTTGCGGATCTCAGCTATTCGGCGGCATGAGGCAGTGCCGATGCTCGCGGTATTTCAGTGACGAACTAAGGGAACCCGTTGGGGGACAACCGGCCTCGCTGGGGCGGGAACCGGGCTATATGCCCTGGTCAAAGTGGAGCCGATGACGGGAATCGAACCCGCGTATTCAGCTTGGGAAGTATTTTCTACGCCCGAACAGGTGAGCGAGAGCCGCTGGTAGGAGTGTCGTTTAGCAACTCCAAAACCTGTCGCTACCAGCGAACCAGTGGGTTCTGGCTACGTCTAGGGGTCGGGGCCGGTCCGTCTACAATTCGCCTACGTATAAGGGACCGTTAGGGGACCAACGGGCCGTGCCGCCTACGTGTGCGAAGCAATGCGGCGCGTCGTGTCGGATGTGCGCGATAGTGTCCGGTCAACTGAGGGGAGGAGTTGAAGCGTGGCGACAACGACGGCGGATAGCGACGTTGAGCGGCTGCTGAAGTACATCGATGAGCACATTCCAGAGATGTTCGGCGTACCGGGCCTTTGGCCGGGCAACGTCGAACTTGCGCTCATCGACGCGGTGCTCTCAATTCGAGCGCGTTACGGCACCTCATCGACTACCGGCGTTCGCGGGGCGGTGAAGCGATACGAGGTTGCGTCGGGACGGGACTCGTGGGACGACCTCAAGACCCTTGCGGAGGCTGATCCGACTTGGCTTCAAGAGGTGCTTGCTAACAAACAAAAGACCGGCGGCGTCACAAAGCCTGAAGTAATTCGCTCTGCGGCGGAGCGGTTGCTTTCGGTCGGAGCCCGCCACGCGGCTGACATCGATCGGAACTCAACGGACCAGCGTGGCGCCTATTGCGGCACCAAGGGACTAGGGCCGGTCACCTGGGCCTACTTCACGATGCTCCTTGGGCATGACGGCGTTAAGGCCGACACGCTGGTGACCCGCTTTGTCGAGCTTGCGATAGGGCGCAAAGTTGGATCAGAAGAGTGCGCACGATTGGTCACTGAAGCCGCCAACCGGCTGGATATGCCAGCTACCGCGCTCGACCATTCGATCTGGCGATACATGAGTGACCCTCGCAAAGATTAGGCAGCCGGGGCGGGGAGTCTGGCCGACAACCTCTCAACCCGCCCCGGCGACCGACTTGGGTGTGCCGCTTCGGGGCCTAGCGTGGCCGTAGCCGTGTGCGCGGGGCACCGGCAGCTCGGCGGCACTGGTGTGGGGGGCGGCCAGGGCGGGCACCGGGTCCGAAAACCCGCCCCGGCCACGACTCATGGGGCCACCTGCTCACCGGGGTGACCTCGCGCCTCGTCCAGCGGCCTGGGGTGCCACCTGGGCCGTCCCACGCGCTCCGCGTTCCGTGGCGGGTCAACACGCGGGCTGCGGGGCATGTAAACCCCACCCTCGCTGGGTGGCCGGCCATTGAGGTGCGGCGCAACCGGCCCTGGCCCCCATGAGAATTCGGTGCTCTGGTCGCCCACGTGGTCGCGGTGTAGCCGTAGCGGATCACAGGCGCCACCAGACCGCCCATAGCTCGGGGGCGGGTCAGGCTGTGGGTCTGGGTTGTGTACGTAATGGCCCATGGCTAGGTCGCAATCGTCGGCGCGGTGTAGGTGGCGTTGGTGGTGATCTGCGCGACGACCGCCGCGCCCCGGTGTCGGGTGCCCGTGCCGAAGCCCCGCACGAAGAACGAATCCACAAGCGGGTACGGCCCTTGGCCAGGAATGTGCCTGAGCCCCTGGTATGCCGCGTTCACGTGCTGGCGGAAGCCAACGGGGTTGGCGTCGCTGTTCGGCCCGCCCGTCGCGGCGACGATCGCGTACCCCTGCGGCAGGTAGTAGGACTGAATCACCAAGGCGTTCTTGTAGCTTCCCCACACGCGCAGGCCGTTGTATTCCGCGTTGGGGATGGGGCCGTGGATGGTCTCGTTGCTGATCCACGCGGGCATCAGCGCGCTTGGGATGAAGTCAAATTGCGGCGTCTGGCCGGGGCGAATCTCGATGCCCGCCTTCCACGCCGAAATCTGGCTTGTCTCAAAGTCCACCGGGTTGAGCAGCAGCACGAATTGTGTTGCGGGGTGGTAGCCGTAGCCGTGCTCAAACACGTGCTGAATCATGTTCTCCACGTCGGCGGGGTCGAGAACCGTTGAGGCCGTCGTCAAGTAGTGCGAGTGAGAGCCGTCGAACTTTTTGCCAAGGAATGGCGGAGGCACCATGCCGTCCGCATTCCACAAGCCGTAGCAGGTGTGCTGCCATTCGTTCAACACCGTTGCCGGATTGAGCAACCGGTTGAACACGGTGCCCGTGGTCAGCTTGTTGTCGGCCTCATACACGCGCTGTACGTGAGCGGTGACTTGCTCGGCGGTCGCTTCGCGCAGAAACTTCCAAGTGAACGAAGTCCGCAAGTCCCAGTCCTTGAAGTTGTAGCCGAGCTTCAGCACATCGCTCGGAGGCCGAATCGCTGCAGGGATGCCAAATTCCGTGGCCTCTTCAAAACTTGCAGACGTGATCGACTGTGCGATCGCGTCGGCAACGTTGACGGTCTGGAAGGACAAGATGTCGGTGATGCTTTTGCGTTCGGCGTTCCAGAGCGCGTTGACTTCCTGTACCTCCGCCCAGATTTGGTTGAGGTCAACGCCGTCAGCGGTCATGTTGACGAGCACGTCGCCACGCGTCGCAACACCCTTAGTGTCGCCGACGCCGGAACCGCCCCAAATATGCAAGCGACTGTTGGTCAGAGTGTCCTGTGTCATGTCGTTGGTCCTAAGCAGTTGTTAGTGCGTTAGGCGAGAGCCTACGCCGCGAAATGCGTTGCAGCCGTGCCTAACACACAACGATGGTGAACAGCGGCTAGCCGGGGCGGTGCCGGGATAACCGGAGTAAAGTCGAAGCGACACAGGGAGGTTCACGTCTAATGGCGAAAACACAACAAGCTCCGCCAAACGGAGTAGAGCTGTCGCGGTTGCTGACGGTACGCGGGCGGAAGGGCGCGCATGAGTGGCTTACAACCGTGCTCGGCGTACCGGTCACGCTGAACTTTGTTCGAACCGCCGCGACCAAGCGCCAGATACCCAGCCGCGAAGTCGGCGGGGCGCTGATGTTCTCAACACAAGACCTGTTCGATTGGGCAATGTCGCTTACTACTGATAGGACCGCGTGATGGACGACCAACGCCGCGCACAGCTTATTGCCAAGCATGGCATTGGCCAACCGTCAGACCCCAACAACGAAATCGCCTGTGCGGCATTGGCCGGCCAGGACTTGGTGGCCAAGATGTTCAACTGGGGCAGGCAGGACCCAAGTGCCGAACTGTTCGACCCCGCGCGCGGGGACACGCTACATAAGCTGGCGGCAACTACTCATAGGGAGCTGCGGCTGGCCATCAGACGGGGTGGCGACGTTGATGTGGTAGATCGCAACGGTAACACCATGGACCTCAACGACGACGACACCGCGACATTCGTGCACTTTGTCGGCACGGCGACAGTCGTAGCTGTGCGGCCAGAGGACCATGACCGGTTCGCGCATGTGTTCCGAACTGAGTGGGTAGCGAAGCTGACTACCGGGCGGGCCGAGCATTGTCGGGTGCGTATCACGCCAGCCTGTGGCGGGGCGGGGCCGCTGCAGTACTGGCCGTACCAATGCGGCCGGTTCGTGTTGCTGTTCCCGGTCTGCCACAACTGCCGCCATTCCGGGGCTGGGTGGGCACCGTGGACTGGACGGCCAACGACGGTGGAGAAATGGTGCACCGCGTGCGGTTCGACGACGGCAACAGCAGTTGGTACTACGCCGAGGAGCTGCGCGCGGCGCAGGCTAACAACCGACAGCGAAGGGGTTGACCGATGGCAAGCGTTCAGAAGCGCAAACGCGCCAGCGGCACAACAGCGTACGTGGTGCGCTGGTACACCCCGGACGGTACTCAGCGCACCAAGGGTGGGTTCCGCACCCGGAAGGACGCCAAGGCGTTCGCCGCTAAAGCCGATGCCGAGATGTTCACGGGCATGGACTTCGACCCTGGCAAGGGTAAGATGCTGTTCCGCGACGCGGCGGCGATCTGGCTGGAATCCCGTAAGGCAGACACCCGCAACAACGCCGAGAACCATCGCTACGCACTCGCCCCGGCCGCAACCCGACGCGGCGACGGCAAGACCCTCGGCATTGACGCGGTGTTCGGTGGCTACCCGCTCAACAAGATCACCCGCGAGTACATCCAGGCGTGGGTCAACCGGCTCACCGACGCGGGCAAAAAGCCGTCCACCGTGCGGCACGCCTTCTGGACCGTCCGCATGGTGTTGGAGCAGGCCGTGGTCGATGGCCGGCTGGCCAAGAGCCCCGCCGAGCACATCAAGCTCCCCACCGAGACCGGCACCAACGGCGGCAGGTCGGGGTAGTCGTGGATCGGGCCATGTTCCTCACTCCCGCACAGGTTTCCGCGCTCGTGAACGCCACTCCCTGGCCGTACAGCGTCCTGGTGCATGTCGCGGCCTGGGCGGGGTTGCGCGCGGCGGAACTCGGCGGGCTCACCATAGCCAACGTCGAACTCCCGGACCTGCCGCTGAACCCGAACGCCCCGGCGAAGCCAGGCGTGCTGCGCGTCCAGCAGGCCGCGCGGGCGAAGGGTTCAGCCATCGAGTACGGGCCGCTCAAGACCAAACAGAGCTACCGTCGTGTGCCGCTGACTGCCGAGACGACCGCGTTGCTGCGGGACTACCTCGCCCAGCACCCCCGCCGCGACGAACCCGACGCGCCGCTGTGGCCGGGTGTGTCGCTGACGCGGCCCCGGCCTAGCGGAGTGCGGGCGACACCCGCTCACACAGGAGCGGCCACTACGGGTGTGGAAGGTGCTCCACCGAGCACCACCGCGAAGGCCCGCGCGAGGCGGCAGGCCGAAGCCTTGGCCGAATTGTCGGTGGAGGACGCCGGAATGCGACTCGTGCTCGACTGGACCCAGCCACTACGCCACGCGACCTTCTACAAAGCCGTGTACCGGCCAGCGGTGTTGCGCGCCAACAGGCTAACGCCGACCGCGAAGCTCCCAAATTGCTCGAAATTTCACGCTTTACGCCACACCTATGCCAGCTTGTGTCTCGCGGCGGGCATCCGGCCCATCGACATCGCGGAGCTCATGGGGCACCGGGACGTCAAGACGACTCTGACCGTCTACGCGCACCTGATCAATACCGACGACCACACGGGGAACATGGCCGCGCTCGGTGCTTTGGCCGCGCCGAAGCCGACGTACACCGGAAACGTTGTAGCGCTAAGCAGGCAAGCATTGGCGTTAAAGCAGAGGTCGCGGGCGTAAGGTCTCACTGCATGACATGGTTCGTCTGCACTATCTCGAAGGGTGAACCCGAGAATTGGGACATCTGCAAGTCAACCCAGCTGTGGGGAGTTCCTGGCAAGTCGAAGCTCGGTTTCACAGCCAAAGCCGGTGACCGCCTTCTCTTCTGGTTGGGCGGCCGCGGATACGCCGGGGTGGGTGCCGTTACTGCCGAGCTTCGAGTACCCAAGACAAGGAATGAAATACCGTGGGCGGGCGGACTCGCGAGGTGGTCTTACCTCATACCGATTCGCATCGATCTAGAGGTCAAGCAGCCCCTCTTCATCGGATTCGAACGAAGCCGCCAGCATGAGACCGACTTCACCTTGGACAAGTTCCAGCGCGGCTTCGCCCCGGTCCCTGACGAGCCAGCCGAGATGATCGCCGAACGTCTCCGGTCACGCAGCGTCGATGAGCGCGCGATTCAAAGTTCTCAGCCTTAGCCGGAGCGGGTTTGGCGAGCGCCCTTGCTTTCGAACACATGTTCGAATACTCTGGCTGCAACTAACTCTGCCGGAAACGGCGAGTCGTACACAGCGCGCGACCTACCGGCAGCGGTAGGTTCCTAGCACGTGGTGCCAGCGAGTCGGCGCGGCAGACCAACGAGAGGATCGTGCATCGGTGGCGAAGGTCGGAGTGAACGGGGCTCTTGCAGAGACGCTCTCGCTGCTCGAAGTGGAGGCTGCACCTGCGCGGCCTTCCCCGGCAGTGTTGCGCTATCCAGGATCCAAGTGGTCGCTTGCGGGGGCGATCATCCAGCACTTTGGCCCGCACTATCACTATGTCGAGCCGTTCTTCGGGAGTGGTGCGGTGTTCTTCTCGAAGGATCCATCACCGCATGAGGTCATCAACGACACGAACGGCTCGGTCGTCAATCTCTTCCGTGCGCTTCGTGACCACACTGAAGACCTCTGCTGGGCACTGGAAGCAACACCGTGGTCACGTGACGAATACGTCGACTCGGACGTTCTGACCGGCGACTCGGTGGAGGACGCGCGAAGATTCGTGGTGCGGTGCTGGCAAGCCCATGCGAGTGATCTTGCGAAGAAAACCGGTTGGAAAAGTCGCGGAGTCAAGCAGCGGGCGGGCGGGATGAGCCACCGCTGGCAGAAGGTTCCAGACCAACTACGAGTACTTGCCTGGCGGCTCAGCGACGCGGAAATTGATCACCGCCCAGCAATCGAAGTCATCAAACGGCACGCGGGCGCAGACTGCCTGATATACGCGGACCCGCCTTACGTCCACAGCTCGCGGACGCAGACGATGTATGGGTTCGAAATGACGGACGACGAGCACGTTGAGTTGCTCGACACACTCCGCGCGCATCCCGGGCCGGTCGTCCTAAGTGCCTACGCGACAGACCTTTACGCAGGCATGCTGTCCGATTGGGCTACTTACGAATTGAAGCCGCCCAAAGTCGAGAAGGGTGCCGCACGCACAGAAGTGTTGTGGGTGAAACCCGCCTAAGTATCGCCGAAGCCTTCGGGCCAGAGCTCTGGGAAGTACTCCTGTGCGCGCTGGGAGGGCGATCCGACAGGCGGCTTCTCCAAGGCAAAAGCCGCTGACATCCAATCAGCCCAGTGAAGTGGTGGGTAGTACTTCAGCTGGCCGCCCGAGTTCATATAGCACTGCCACAGGCGATGGCGTCGGCCGTTGTCGTCGATGTAGCCGTTGAGCGACGCGCCTTCGATGAGCCATTCGACCTCGCCCTTGGGATTCGCCACCTTAAGGGTCAGTGGGAAGGAAATCAGCTGGAACTGCGTCCACGGATTGTTATGCGCGAGAATGACGTATTTGCTGTGCGGTACGTCGATGCCTTCTGACTCGGCGAGGTGCCAACCCGTCACCTGATCCACGATCTCGGGGCCGGCCAACATCGGTTCTGTGACCCAGTTGATCTGCTTATCGAGTAGGTTCTGCCGAAATTTTGCAGCTGAGTTAGCAAGCTCCATGAAGCTGCACTTGTTGCGTTCCGGCTGGATCTTCGACATCTTGGCGGACAGCCCGTACGGCAGCGGCGATGCCCGCACGATTACGTCGAAAATGCCCTTGTTCTCCGTCGTGACGCCGTTGGTAACAGCAGCCAGCGCGCGCTCGAAGTCGCGAAAGCCAGGCATGGTTTCCCCGGTGCTCTTCAGGACAACCTGGCCGCTGCCGTCTCTATAGGTGCTGAGGATGAGTCTCAGCGCCGTCATCTCGTCGGCGTTGAGCCCACGATCACGAAGCGGCAGACCGTCGTCTGGCATCTGGTAAACCCCTGTCCGCCCGGCGTCGGAGAGGCGGCGTCGCGGCATGGCGAGTATGCCAGGCCATTCATAGCAATCGCCATCGTGGCAGGCGCGCCGAGGACGCGGTACAAGGGACCGATAAGGGACCGCTTCCCCGACCGGGCGCGCAGATCGGGGTAAAACCCGAGGTAGCCGTGGAGCCGATGACGGGAATCGAACCCGCGTATTCAGCTTGGGAAGCTGATGTTCTGCCATTGAACTACATCGGCGCTGTCGACAAGGAAGGCTAGCATCCGGCGGCGGATCCGTTGGGCGAGTAGGGCGGCCGCCAACGACCCGACCGCGGCCGTCGGCCCCGCCGCGCAAATGCCCGCCGCCGCGGAAATGGCCGCTGTCCTGCAAATTCGAAGACGCGTGTTTATTATTCCGTGATCGTGTCGTAATGTGCCTGGGGTGGGTCGGCACAGATTAGCCAAGAAGCGGCGGAAGTCCCCGCTTGTCCTGGCAGCGGCGCTGGGGCCCGCCGCGGTGTTCTTCGCGGCGGCCGGAGACGTCGGCCCTTTCGTCCCCCAACACATCGCGGCGCCCGTTATTGGAGACAATTCAGCGTGCTGCTTAGAAATCGTCTCGGCGAAGCCGATGGCGATCACGCTCGCGTCGGATGTGTCCCGTGGCGACGGGATGGCTCCGCCGCCCGCGGCGTCCAGGTATCACACCCGATCGCGCTTCCTGCCCGCCGGGCTTACCCCCGAACAGGGCCTGCAGGTGCGGACGATCCTGGTCTCGCGCGCCATCACCGCAAAGTTCCCCCAGATCCACGAAATGGGCGGCGTGCGACCGGATCCGCTGCCCTGGCACCCGCTGGGATTGGCGATCGACGTGATGATCCCCAACCCGCAGAGCGCCGACGGCATCGCCCTGGGCGACGAGATCGTCGCGTACGTGATGCAGAACGCGCGGCGCTTCGGGATCCAGGACGCGATCTGGCGCGGCGTCTACTACACGCCGGGCGGAGCGCAGCCGAGCCGGCTCGGCCACTACGACCACGTCCACGTCACGACCACCGGCGGGGGCTACCCCAAGGGTGGGGAGATGTATCTGGCTGACTGACGGCCAGCGGCTAGGCTCGTCGCGTGCTGCTCTCCGATCGTGACCTCAGGGCCGAAATCACCGCCGGCCGGTTGGGCATCGACCCCTACGACGCCACCCTGGTGCAGCCATCGAGCATCGACGTCCGCCTGGACTGCATGTTCCGCGTCTTCAACAACACCCGCTACACCCACATCGATCCGGCCAAGCAGCAGGACGAGTTGACCACGCTGGTCGAACCCGTCGAGGGTGAGCCGTTCGTGTTGCACCCCGGCGAGTTCGTGCTCGGCTCCACGCTGGAGCTGTTCACCCTGCCCGAGGACCTGGCGGGCCGGCTGGAAGGCAAGTCGTCCCTGGGCCGGTTGGGCCTGCTGACCCACTCCACGGCCGGCTTCATCGACCCGGGCTTCAGCGGCCACATCACGCTGGAGCTGTCCAACGTCGCGAACCTGCCGATCACGCTGTGGCCGGGGATGAAGATCGGTCAGCTGTGCATCCTGCGGTTGACCAGCCCGGCCGAACACCCTTACGGCAGTTCGCAAGTTGGTTCCAAGTACCAGGGCCAGCGCGGACCCACGCCGTCGCGGTCCTATCAGAACTTCATAAGGTCTACATAGCTTCCGCGGGGAGCCCTCGCCCCCGTTCTGCGCGATACTTAGTTAGCCACGGTTTTTTTCCTCCGCCAGGCCGTGGTTCAACGCGCAATACCTTTGGAGGGGTTTGTCTTGGATATCGTGCTCGGGGTGTCGATGGCACCGGCATCGATCCAAATGGTCGTCCTCGAAGGCGAATACGCCGACGGCGCCACCGTAGAAGAGGACGTGTTCGACGTCGCCGCCGCCGACGAGGCGGCCACCGCGAGCGCGTCGGATCAGGTGCTCGCCGCCATCCTGGGCACCCAGGAGGGCGCGGCCGACGCCGGGCTGGAGGTGTCTTCGATCGGCGTGACGTGGACCGACCAGCTCGAGGCGGCGGCGTTGCACGACGCGCTGGCCGCCCATCGCATCGAGAACGTCATGTTGGTGTCGGCGTTTCTCGCCGCCACGGCCCTCGCCCAAAACGTCGGCGCCGCAATGGGTTACGAGCGCACCGCGGTGATATTCGTGGAGCCCGACACCGCGACGCTGGCGGTGGTCGAGACCTCGGACGGGTCCATCCCCGACGTCTACAAGCAGCCCCTGTACGCCGACTCCTACGACCAGGCCGCCACGCAGCTCGGCGGCATGATCGGCGGCCTGGAGAAGCTGGCGGCCGCGCCGGACGGCGTGCTGGTGGTGGGGTCGGGCGTCGACATCGCCCCGCTGAAGCCGGCGCTGCAGACGGCGACCTCGCTCGCGGTGAGCGTCCCCGAGGAGCCGGAGACCGCGCTGGCCCGCGGCGCCGCGCTGGCGGCGGCCAACGCGCCCCTGTTCGCCTCCTCGACCGCCGCGCTGGCCTACGCGCAGGACCCCGGCACCGGCGTCGTCGACCAGCACTCGCTGCCCGAATACCTCTACGCGCCCTTCGGAATCGACGACGAGCTCGCCTACAGCGCGGTGCCCGACGAGGACGCCGATTCGCCGACCGTGGTCATCGAGAAGCTGTTCGTGCAAGAAGAGAGCCAGCCGCGGCGCCGGCCGGCCCTGCTGATCGGTAGCGGGTTGGCGGTCGCCGGGATCAGCGCGGTGTTGGCGCTGGAGATCGCGCTCGCCATCGGCATCCGCTCGACGGGGACCGTCGCGTTGCAGCCCACGCCGGGACAGCACCTCATCGTTCCGGCGCAGGAGGCGCCGGCGCCCGTCGACGCGTCGGCCCCGGCGGCCAAGATCCACCTGCCGGAGCCGGTGGCGGCGCCCAAGCCGATGACCCCGCAGTTCGCCGCGCCCATGCCGGCGGCCCCGCCGCCGCCCGCGGCGCCTCCGATTCCCGCGCCGGTGCCGGCGGCGCCGGTGGTGCCGGTTCCGGTGGTCGTTCCGCCGATAGCGCCGGTGATCCTGCCCCCGGTCCGCGTGCCCGTTCCCAACCCCGTGCTGACTCCGCCGGTGATCCAGGCGCCGCCGCACGTGTCGCCCCCGCCGGTGGTGGTGGTGCCCCAACCGCCCGTGCATGTCCCGGAGCCGCCGCAGTCCGGCGGCACGGGCCCGCAGTCGCCGCCGCACCAACCCCCGCCCGATTCGGGCACGGGCGGCCCGGGCGGTGGGCATGTGCCGGCGCCCGGTTCGGGTACGGGCGGGTCGAGTGGTGGGCATGTGCCGGCGCCCGGCTCCGGCGACGGCGGCGGCCTCGGCGGCGGGCACGTCCCGCCTCCTGGCTCTGGCCCCGGTGGGCTGGGCGGCGGGCACGTCCCGGCGCCCGGTTCGGGCACCGGCGGGTCGAGCGGTGGGCACATCCCGCCTCCCACTTCCGGCGACGGCGGCCTCGGCGGTGGGCACGTCCCTCCGCCTGGCTCCGGCCCCGGTGGGCTGGGCGGCGGGCACGTCCCGTCACCCGGTTCCGGCGGCGGTGCGCCCGGTGGCGCCGGCGGTCTGTTCGGCGGCGGACCGGGCGGCGGCATCGGCGCTCCGGGCGGCGGCGGCTTCGGCATCCCCGGCGGCGGCCACAGCGGCGGCGGTTTGCCTGGGGGCGGCGGTTTGCCCGGCGGGGGCGGCCTCGGCGGTGGCGGCGGGCTCGGCGGCGGCCACAGCGGCGGCGGCTTCGGCGGCGGCGGTGGTGGCGGCGGCAGCTTCGGTGGCGGCGGTGGTGGCGGCGGTCACAGTGGCGGAGGCGGTGGCAGCCACAAATAGCCGGTGAGGGCTACCCCGGCCGGTCGCCGCGCGGCGCACAAGGTCGCGAACACGCGTAAAATCGGATTACTAGGGGAAAAACACGGTGGGGACCCAGTGACCTCTGGCGATTTCGCGGGGTGCGGCGGGCCACGTCCTCATCATCAGGACTAGCAAGCGAACCATGGAGGAGCTTTGGACACGGTACTTGGCGTGTCGATGGCGCCGACGGCCGTCCGAATGGTGCTGGTCGAAGGCCAGAATGGCGAAGGCGCCACCGTCGACGAAGACAACTTCGACGTCCCGCCCGAGGACGACGCCGCAACGCTCAGCGCGGCGAATCAGGTAGTTTCGGCGATCCTGGGCACGCGGGAGGGCGCAGCCGAGGGCGGCTACCAACTCGCCTCGACCGGGGTCACCTTCACCGACCCGATCGAGGCCGCCGCCCTGCGGGATGCGCTGGCGGCGCACAAGGTCGAGAACGTGATGTTGGTCTCGGCCTTCCTGGCCGCGGCCGCCCTGGCGCAGGCCGTCGGCAGCCAGACGAACTACGCGCAGACGGCGCTGCTCTACATCGAGCCCGACACCGCGACGCTGGCCGTCGTCAACAGCGCCGACGGGTCGATCGTCGACGTTCAGCGGCAGCCCCTCCCGGCGGACGACGAGGCCGCGGTGGCCCAGCTGGCCACGATGGTTTCGCACGCCGAGACGCTGGAGACGCGGCCGGACGGTGTGTTCGTCGTCGGCTCGGGCATCGACATCCCGCTGATCAAGCCCGCGCTGGAGGCGGCGACATCGCTGCCGTTGTCGGCGCCCGAAGAGCCCGAGACCGCGCTGGCGCGGGGCGCTGCGCTCGCCTCCGCGAACGCGCCGCTCTTCTCGTCGTCCACCGCGGCGCTGGCCTACGCCCAGGACCCGGGCACCGGCGCCATCGCCCCATTCGGGATCACGCCCGGCTACTTCGACACCCCGGGGACGTTGAGCAGGGACGCGCTCGCCTACAGCGCGGTGCCCGACGACGCCGACGACCTCTACACCGGCGCGCACACCGGCGCGACCGCGCTCGTCGACGCCGGCGACCCCCAGCGCAGCTCGTTCCGGCTGGTGGGAAGCATCGTGGCCGGCGTCTTCGTCGTCGGCCTGGTGGCGCTGGTCGTCTCGCTGGCCATCGCCATCCGGCCCACGGCCAACGTCCAGCCCAACCCGAACCAGAACGTCGTCGTCGCTCCCAGCCGGCCCGCCCCGGCGGCTCCGGCGCCGGCCGAGGCCCCGGCACCGGCGGCGCCCGCACCGGCACCGGAGGCTCAGGTCCCCGCTCCGGCGGCCCCTGCCCCTGCCCCCGCACCCGCGCCCGAAGCGCCCGCCCCGGTCGCGGTCCCGGCGCCCGCCCCCGTTCCGGTTCCCGCGGCGCCGGCGCCCGCCCCGATTCCGGTGGCCCCGGCGCCCGCACCGGCACCGGTGGCGCCCATTCCGGTGCCGATCCCGCTGCCGATACCCGGCATCGGCGGACCGGTCATCGGCGGGCCCCCCGGAGGCGGCTACGGGCCGCACGGCGGCGGTGAGGACGGGCCGCACGGTGGCGGTGGCGGCGGCGGAATCCCCGGCCTCCCGGGCTTGGGCGGCGGCCACGGCGGATTCGGCGGAGGTCACGGCGGCTTCGGCCGCCACTAGCCCGGCGGCGCCAGCGGCGCAATTACACCTGTCATCTGCCGTTTGCCTCCCGCTTAGCGGGGCGATGCAGTTAGCTCATCGCGGCGACCTACACCGGATGTATGCGCTGCACCGTATTCGGCACCGGCTACCTGGGTGCCACCCACGCCGTCGGAATGGCGGAACTGGGACACGAGGTCGTCGGGGTCGATATCGACCCCGGGAAGGTCGCCAAGCTCGCCGGCGGTGATATTCCCTTCTACGAGCCCGGCCTGCGCAAGCTGCTGCAGGAGAACCTGGCCGCGGGGCGGCTGCGGTTCACCACCGACTACGACGTCGCCGCCGATTTCGCCGACGTGCACTTCCTCGGGGTCGGCACGCCGCAGAAGAAGGGCGAGTACGGCGCCGACCTGCGGCACGTCTACGCCGTGATCGACGCGCTGGTGCCCCGACTGACGAAATCGGCTGTGCTGGTGGGCAAGTCGACGGTTCCGGTGGGCACCGCGACCGAGTTGAACCAGCGGGCGGCGGCCCTGGCGCCGCGCGACGTCGACGTCGAGATCGCCTGGAACCCTGAGTTCTTGCGCGAGGGCTACGCGGTGCACGACACCCTGCACCCGGATCGCATAGTCCTTGGCGTGCAACAGGATTCGACCCGGGCCGAGGCGGCGATCCGTGAACTGTACGGCCCGCTGCTGGCCGAGGGCGTGCCCTTCCTGGTGACCGACCTGCAGACCGCGGAGCTGGTCAAGGTTTCCGCCAATGCATTTCTGGCGACCAAGATCTCGTTCATAAACGCCATCTCCGAGGTGTGCGAGGCCGCCGGCGCCGACGTCAGCGTACTGGCCGACGCGCTCGGCTACGACCCACGGATCGGCCGCCAATTCCTCAACGCCGGTTTGGGTTTCGGCGGCGGCTGCCTGCCCAAGGACATCCGCGCCTTCATGGCCCGCGCCGGCGAACTGGGGGCCAATCAGGCGCTGACCTTCCTGCGCGAGGTCGACAGCATCAACATGCGCCGGCGCACCCGCATGGTGGAGCTCGCCAGCGCCGCGTGCGGCGGTTCGCTGCTGGGCGCCAACATCGCCGTGCTCGGCGCGGCGTTCAAGCCCGAATCCGACGACGTCCGCGACTCGCCCGCGCTCAACGTGGCGGGCCAGCTCCAGCTCAACGGCGCCGCGGTCAACGTCTACGACCCCAAGGCGCTGGACAACGCACAGCGGCTGTTCCCGACGCTGAACTACGCGGTCTCGGTCGAGGAGGCCTGCGAGCGCGCCGACGCGGTGCTGGTGCTCACCGAGTGGCGGCAATTCGTCGACCTCGACCCCGACGACCTGGCCGACCGCGTGCGGGCCCGGGTGATCGTCGACGGGCGCAACTGCCTCGACGCCGCCCGCTGGACGCAGGCGGGCTGGCGGGTGTTCCGGCTGGGCGCGCCACGGCCCTGAGCCCCCGTGCCCCGAGCGTCACGCCAGCGTGACCCCGGGCCGCGAACGCCACGCCAGCGTGACGGTCGGCGCGAGACGGGGGCGTAGCCTGACCCGCGTGGACTACGCCGGTGTATTCCTGGACGAGAACCGCGCATTCTCGGAGCTTTTCCGCGATGTCGACCGATCGACGCCCGTGCCGACCTGCCCGGGCTGGAGCCTCGACCAGCTCCTGCGGCACGTCGGCCGCGGCGACCGCTGGGCGGCGCAGATCGTGCGCGACCGGCTCGAAGAGTTCCTCGACCCGCGCTCCGTCGAGGGCGGCAAGCCGCCACCCGACCCGGCCGACGCGATCTCCTGGCTGCACGGCGGCGCGCAGCGGCTGGTCGATGCCGTCGAGCTGACCGGTGCGGAAACACCGGTGTGGACGTTTCTCGGGGCGCGCCCGGCGAACTGGTGGGTCCGCCGGCGCCTCCACGAGGTCGCCGTGCACCGTGCCGACGCGGCGATCGCGACGGGAGCCGAATTCACGCTGGCCGCCGAGGTGGCCGCCGACGGGATCACCGAATGGCTCGAGCGGGTCGCGATCCGGGCCGGGTCCGACGGTTCGCCCCTGCCGCTCGAGGGCGGCAACACCCTGCACCTGCACGCCACCGACCCCGGCCTCGGCGAGGCCGGTGAATGGACGATCGGCGTCGACGCGGGCCGGATCACCTGGTCACACGAGCACGGCAAGGGGACGGCGGCGCTGCGGGGCGGGGCGACCGAGCTGCTGCTGGCCATCCTGCGCCGGGTCCCGCTCGCCGACACCGGCATTGCGCTGTTCGGCGACGAGGCCGTCTGGCAGGACTGGCTGGACCGCACCCCGCTCTGACCACGGCGGCCGAGCGCACACGGTAACTTGCAGTCCATGACCACTTCGGAGATCGCCACCGTCCTGGCGTGGCACGACGCGCTGAACGCTTCCGACCTGGAAACCCTGGCGGCGCTGTCCAGCGACGACATCGACCTGGCCGACCCGCACGGCGCCGCGCAGGGCCACGAGGCGCTGCGCAAATGGGCCGCCTCGCAGCGGGTGGCGGCCACGGAACTCGGCCGGATGTACGTGCACGACGGTGTCGTGGTCGCCGAGCAAAAACCCGCCGACCCCGCCGCGGCCACCGCCGCCGCGTTGGCGTTCCGGGTGGTGCACGACCACGTCACGTCCGTGTTCCGGCACCAGGATTTGGCGTCGGCGCTGGCGGCCACCGAACTCACCGAATCCGACCTCGTCAACTAGGCGCGAACCAGGGGAGCGACTCATGCGCGGGATCATCTTGGCCGGCGGCTCGGGCACCCGGCTGCACCCGATCACCGTGGGCATCAGCAAGCAGTTGCTGCCGGTGTACGACAAGCCGATGGTCTACTACCCGCTGTCCACGCTGATGATGGCCGGGATCCAAGACATCCTGGTGATCACCACCCCGCACGACGCGGCGGGCTTCCAGCGGCTGCTGGGCGACGGCTCGCAATTCGGCATCAACATCACCTACGTGACGCAGGAACGGCCCGACGGCCTGGCCCAGGCCTTCGTGCTGGGGTCCGACCACATCGGCAACGACTCGGTGGCGTTGGTGTTGGGGGACAACATCTTCTACGGGCCGAGATTGGGAACCAGCCTGAGCCGGTTCCAATCCATCAGCGGCGGAGCGGTTTTCGCCTATTGGGTGGCCAACCCCTCGGCGTACGGCGTCGTCGAATTCAGCGACGACGGCACCGCGCTGTCGCTGGAGGAGAAACCCCAGACGCCGAAATCGAATTACGCGGTGCCGGGACTGTATTTCTACGACAACGACGTGATCGAGATCGCCAAGGGTCTGAAGAAATCGGCGCGCGGTGAATACGAGATCACCGAGGTGAACCAGATCTATCTCAGCCGCGGCCGGCTCTCGGTCGAGGTGATGGCCCGCGGCACGGCCTGGCTGGACACCGGAACGTTCGACTCGCTGTTGGACGCCAGCGACTTCGTCCGCACGCTGGAACGACGGCAGGGGCTGAAGGTCAGCGTCCCCGAGGAGGTGGCGTGGCGCCGCGGCTGGATCACCGACGATCAGCTGGCCGAGCGCGCGCAGACGCTGCTCAAGTCCGGCTACGGTGGCTACCTGCTGGAGTTGTTGGAGCGGAGCCGATTTCAGTAGGTTTGGCCAGCGCCGCGGCGATCGCCGTCGTCAGCGGAACCGACAGCGCCAGCGCGATGCCGCCCACCGCCGAGCGGGCGATCTCGATGGCCACGCTCTCGCTGGTCAACACGTCGGTCAGCGAGCGGTTGGCCACGCTGAACAGCAGCAGCAGCGGCAGGGAGCTGCCGGCGTAGGCCAGCACCAGCGTGTAGACCGTGCTGGCGATGTGATCGCGGCCAACTCGAATGGCGCCCAAGAAGATCGCGCGCCGCGAGCCGCCGAGGTGGGCGAGCTCGAAGACCGTGGACGCCTGCGTCACGGTCACGTCGTTGAGCACGCCCAATGACCCGATGATGAAACCGGCGAGCAGCAGCCCGCTGATCGACACGTTGCCCAGGTAGGCGCTGACGGTGGCGTTCTGGTCGTCGGACAGGCCGGTCAAGTGGGCCAGTTGTATTGCCGCCCAAGATAATCCAGCAGCCAGCAGCAGCGACGTCAGGGTTCCCAGCAGTGCGGCGCTGGTCCGCAGGCTGACGCCGTGGGCCAGGTAGATGACGGCGTAGAGGATCGCCGCCGCGGCCACCAGGGCGACCGGAACCGCGGGCGCGCCGTCGCGCAGGGCCGGCAGCAGGAACGCGACCAGCACCACGAACGCGACCACGATGCCCACCAGCGCGAGCAGCCCCCGCCGGCGCGCCACGGCGACCACCACCACCGCGAACGCGACGGCCAGGGCGACCAGGGACCAGCCGCGTTCGAAGTCGTAGAACGCGTAGCTGGTGGCACCCTGATCGTCGACCTGCCGCACCAGCCGAACGTGATCTCCCACAGCGAATTTCGGCTGACCCGGACCGGGGGAGGACTCCAGCAGCGTGTTCGCCCCGGCGTTGGGGCCGGAATCGATCGCCACCTGGGTCAGCACGCAGCGGCCCGCCCCCGGGGGCGCCGGCTGCGGCGCGGTGGTGAGCACCTGACCGACCGACGGGCTGCCGCAGTCACCCCCGCCGCTGGAGAGCACGTGCCCGGCCTGTGTGCTCACGGCGCCGCCGGCCGCGTTCTGGAACGGCATCGGGATGTCGACATGCTGCCGGCTGGGCCACAGCAGGATCGCCCCGGCCAGCACGGCGACGCCGATGGCCACCAGCAGCCCGACGACGATCCTCGCGGGCAGCGGATCGACCGGGGCAGGGCCGGACGGGTGGTGCGAGTGGGAGTGCGAATGGGTCACCCGGTCCACCGTAGAGGCGCCGGCTGCCAAGACGCTTACTGGCGATAGCTCACCAGGAAGTTGCCCAGCCGCTCGATCGCCGCGGCCAGGTCACGCGCCCACGGCAACGTCACGATGCGCAGGTGATCCGGTGCCGGCCAATTGAATCCGGTGCCCTGGGTGACCAGGATCTTCTCCTGCAGCAGCAGGTCGAGGACGAGCTGTTCGTCGTCGGCGATGTCGTAGACCTCGGGGTCGAGCCGCGGGAAGGCGTACAGCGCACCCTCGGGCTTGACGCACGACACCCCGGGAATCTCGTTCAGCTTCTGCCACGCGACGTCGCGCTGCTCGAGCAGCCGGCCGCCCGGCAGCACCAGGTCCTCGATGCTCTGATGGCCGCCGAGGGCGACCTGGATTCCGTGCTGGGCCGGCACATTGGGGCACAGCCGCATGTTGGCCAGCAGGTTGATGCCCTCGATGAAGCTCTCGGCGTGGTCCTTGGGCCCGGTGATCGCCAGCCAGCCGGCGCGGTAGCCCGCGACCCGGTAAGCCTTGGACAGGCCGTTGAAGGTGAGACACAGCAGGTCGTGCGCGAGCGAGGCCACGTTGATGTGCTGGGCGTCGTCGTAGAGGATCTTGTCGTAGATCTCGTCGGCGAGCAGCAGCAGTTCGTGCTTGCGCGCCAGTTCCACCATCTGGGTGAGGACCTCGCGGCTGTACACGGCGCCGGTCGGGTTGTTGGGGTTGATGATGACCAGCGCCTTGGTGCGGTCGGTGATCTTGGATTCCAGGTCGGCGATGTCGGGCTGCCACGCCTGCGTCTCGTCGCACAGGTAGTGCACGGGCGTGCCGCCGGCCAGCGACGTCGACGCCGTCCACAGCGGGTAGTCGGGCGACGGGATCAACACCTCGTCGCCGTTGTCGAGCAGGGCCTGCAGCGTCATCGTGATCAGCTCGGAGCACCCGTTGCCGAGGTACACGTCGTCGACGTCGAACCGGGGGAAGTCCTCGACCAATTCGTAGCGGGTGACCACCGCGCGGCGCGCCGGCAGGATGCCCTGCGAATCGGAGTAGCCCTGCGCGTAGGGCAGCGCCTGGATCATGTCCCGCATGATCACGTCGGGCGCCTCGAAGCCGAACGGCGCCGGGTTGCCGATGTTGAGCTTGAGGATGCGGTGGCCTTCGGCCTCCAGCCGCGCGGCCTGCGCGTGCACCGGGCCGCGGATCTCGTACAGGACGTCCTGCAGCTTGGACGACTGCGCGAAGACCCGCTGCCGGTGATGAGCGGAGGCGTGCAGGGGCAGCTGGTGGGTGGTCACGTCTTTAATGGTGCCACCACTGTCCACCGAAATTTGCGGTCAAGCGGCAAAATCCCAGGTCAGCGCTTGCCGGGCGGCCGCGCACCCCGGGCGATACCCAGCCCCTTCACCGGCGGGCCCGACGGCGCGTCGTCACCGTCGGTCTGCTGTGCCGGCTCGGCCTTGGGTGCCTCCTCGGGCTCGGCCTTGGGAGCCTCGGCCTTGGGTGCCTCGGCTTTGGGTGCTTCGGCCTTGGGTGCCTCGGCGGCCGGTGCGGCCTTCTTGGCGCCGGGGCGCTTGGCGCCGGCGGCGATGCCCAGGCCCTTGACCGGCGCCGCGGGCGCCTTTTCGGCCTTGGCTTCCTCGGCCTGCGGAGCCTCGGCCTTGGGTGTCTCGGCGGCCGGTGCGGCCTTCTTCGCGCCGGGGCGCTTGGCGCCGCCGGCGATGCCCAACCCCTTGACGGGCGCGGCCGGCGCGGACGCCCCCGCGGGCGCCTCCGCCTTGGCCTCGGCCTGGGCGGGTGCGGCCTTCTTGGCGCCCGGCCTCTTGGCGCCGCCGGCGATGCCGAGCCCCTTGACGGGCGCGGCCGGCGCTGCCGCCGCCTCGGACTTCGGGGCCGCCTCGGCGGGCGCTTCCTCGGCTTCCTTCGCCGGTGCCTCCACGGTCGCGGTCGCCTTGGGCGCCGCGGCCGCGCGCTTTTCGGCTTCCTTGGCGGCGGTGCCCTTCTCCGGCAGCGTCGCCTTGTCGTACTCGAGCGACCCGAGCAGCACCTGGGCGACGTCGAGCACCTCGACCCCGGTCCGGCCGGCCTCTTCGGAGCGGTCGTTCACGCCGTCGGTGACCATTACCCGGCAGAACGGGCAGCCGGTGGCGATCGTCGACGCGCCGGTGGCCAGCGCCTCGTCCACGCGCTCGTGGTTGATGCGCTTGCCGATGTGCTCTTCCATCCACATCCGCGCGCCGCCCGCGCCGCAGCAGAAGCTGCGCTCGGCGTGCCGCGGCATCTCGGTGAGCGTGGCTCCGGCGGCGCCGATCAGCTCACGCGGCGCCTCGTACACCTTGTTGTGCCGGCCCAGGTAGCACGGGTCGTGGTAGGTGATGTCCTGCGAGACCGGGGACACCGGGACCAGCTTGTTGTCCCGGATCAGCCGGTTGAGCAGCTGGGTGTGGTGCAGCACGGAGTAGTTCGCGCCCAGCTGCCGGTATTCGCGGCCCAGGGTGTTGAAGCAGTGCGGGCAGGTGACGACGATCTTGCGGTCGACGGTCTCCACGCCCTCGAACACCCCGTCCAGCGTCTCGACGGCCTGCTGGGCCAGCTGCTGGAAGAGGAACTCGTTGCCGGAGCGGCGCGCGGAGTCGCCGTTGCAGGTCTCGCCGGTGCCCAGCACCAGGTACTTCACGCCGGCGATGGCCAGCAGCTCGGCGACGGCCTTGGTGGTCTTCTTCGCCTTGTCGTCGTAGGCGCCGGCGCAGCCCACCCAGAACAGGTACTCGAAGCCGTCGAAGCTGTCGACGTCCTCGCCGTAGACGGGGACGTCGAAGTCCACCTCGTCGATCCAGTTGGTCCGGTCGGAGGCGTTCTGCCCCCACGGGTTGGCCTTGGTCTCCAGGTTCTTGAACAGCACCGACAGCTCGGACGGGAACTCCGACTCCATCATCACCTGGTAGCGGCGCATGTCGACGATGTGGTCGACGTGCTCGATGTCCACCGGGCACTGCTCGACGCACGCGCCGCAGGTCACGCAGGACCACAGCACGTCGGGGTCGATGACGCCCCCCTGCTCCTCGGTGCCGACCAGCGGGCGGGTGGCCTGCTCCGGGCCGGAGCCCATCACGCGACCGAAGCCGGACTCGGGGACGTGGTGCGCCTCGGCGTGCTTCTCGCCCGCCAGCTCCTCGCCGAGCCCACCCTCCGGGGTGTTCTCGGCGGGCGACTCCTTGTCACCGAGGATGTAGGGCGCCTTGGCCATCCAGTGGTCGCGCAGGTCCATGATGACGAGCTTGGGCGACAGGGGCTTGCCGGTGTTCCAGGCCGGACACTGCGACTGGCAGCGCCCGCACTCGGTGCAGGTGGCGAAGTCCAGCATCGCCTTCCAGCTGAAGTCCTCGACCTTGCCGCGGCCGAATTCGGCGTCATCCGGCGGGTTTTCGAAGTCGATCGGCTTGCCGTCGGCCTCGATCGGCAGCAGCGGGCCCAGCGCGTCGGGCAGCCGCTTGAAGATGACGTTGATGGGCGCCGTGAAGATGTGCAGGTGCTTGGAGTGCAGCACGATGATCAGGAACGCCAGCATCACCGCGATGTGCAGCAGCAGCGCGGTCGTCTCGATGATCTCGTTGGCGGGCTGACCCAGCGGGCGCAGGATCGCGCCGAACAGTTGCGACAGGAAGGCGCCCTTGCCATAGGGCAGGGTGCCGTTGTTCACCGCCGACCCGCGGACCAGCACGTAGGTCCAGATGACGTTGAAGATCATGAACAGCACCAGCCAGGCGCCGCCGGTGTGGGAGCCGTAGAACCGCGACGAGCGGCCGATCTCCTTCGGGCTGCGCAGCAGCCGGATGATGGCGAAGGTGGTGATGCCGAGGAAGACGGCGGTGGCGAAGAAGTCCTGCAGGAAACCCAGCGCGTCCCAGCGCCCGATGATCGGGATGTGGAAGTTGTCCTGGAACAGCAGGCCGTAGGCCTCGATGTAGACGGTCAGCAGGATGAAGAAGCCCCACATGGTGAAGAAGTGGGCCAGGCCGGGGATCGACCATTTGAGCAGCCGGCGCTGCCCGAAGACCTCGGCGATCTCCGTCCAGACTCGCCTGCCGGGGTCGTCGGTGTGGCCGGGAGCCGGCTTGCCGGACGTAACCAGCTTGAACAGCCACAGGACCCGCCGTGCGGCGAGCGCGGCCACGACCAGCGTCATGCCCATGCCCACGACCAGTCTGATGAGCATCTGCGTTGTCACAGAAGGTCTCCCCAATGCATTAGTGATTCAGCCTGCGTTTTGTTTGCCTGCTCAGCCCTGCTCATAGTTGCATCTCCGCAGCTTTCGCCGCGAGAAAGGCTGCCCTAACTCGGCCCCGCCGTGACCGGCGCCACCCCGTCAGGGCTGGGGCGGCTGGAAGATCGGCGGCAGCGGCCGGAAGCGGGTCGTCGTCGGGGGCGCGGCGGTGGTGGTCGGCGCCTGCGTGGTGGTGGGCGCCGCGGTCGTGGTGGTCGGCGCGGCGGTGGTGGTGGTCGGCGCCTGCGTGGTGGTGGTGGTCGGCGCCTGGGTCGTCGTCGTGGTGGTCGACGTGGTGGCGGGCGGCGGCTCGGACGACGACGGCGGCGGCGGCGGGGGCGGCGGGAGCACCGTCTCGGTGGTGCTGCCGTTCGGCTCGGTGATGGTCACGGTTTGCGACGTTTGCGGGGGCGCCGGTGCGCCCGGCGGGGTGGTCTTGGCCGGGCTGTACTTCGTGAGCCCGAGGTTGATCGCCAACAGGACGGCCACCAGCACCGCCGCCGCGGCGCCGGCGACGGTCAACACCAGCGCCGTGCGCTTGTACCACGGCAGGCCGCCCGGCTCGGCGGGGTAGCGGTCGCCGGCGGGACCGTCGAACTCCCTTGCGGCATTGGTGTATTCGCCGGTCGCGTCGCGCCCGGTGTAGGGCACCGGCTCGTCCGCGCCGTCGGCGTCCTGGGACCAGGCCAGGGCGCCGTCGACGTCGGTGGCCCGGGCGGCCCACGCGGCCTGGGTCATGTCGATGCCGCCGGTGCCGACCATCTCCGTCGGCGATTCCACCACGGCCCCCGCGGCGGTCGGGGCGCCCGCCGGCCCCTGCTGCTCACCGAGCGCCGCCGCCCCGACGGCGGCGCTGACCGCGGGGTGCGGTGCGGTGTGGACCGGCACCGCGAAGCGCTCCGACAGCCGCGCGGTGATCAGCGGGATGCTCGCCCCGCCGCCGACGCTGGCCACGGCGGCCAGCCGGGGCCGCGGAATCCCGTTGCGGCGCAACGCTTCGTCGAGGGCGCCCAGGAACCTGTCCAGCGGCTCGGAGATCAGTTGCTCCAGTTCGGCGCGGGACAGCTGCGCACTGCCGACGCCGGCCGTCGCGGCCGTCGACAGTTGCTCCTTGGCACGCCGGCACTCACCGAGCAGTCGCGTCTGCGACCCCATCCGCATGGTGCTGCCCAGGTCGGCCATGGTGGCGTCGGAAGCCTGCAGGCCGCCGAGAACGAGCCGATCGATCGCGTCCCCGGAGAAATCGGTGTAGCGCACCGTGGGGCCGACGCGGGCGAAATTCGAGCCCGCGTCCATCAGGCTGATGCTGGTGCCGCTGGCGCCGAAATCGCACACGGCGACGACGCCGGCCGTCGGGAATCCCGGTCTGCCCCGCAACGAAGCGAGCGCGGCGGTGGCGTCGGGCACCAACACCGGGGCCACCCCGCCGCGGGCCAGGTCCGGCTGGGCGAAGAACTCCTCGCGCAGCGCGGTGAACTGGGCGTCGGACCAATACGCGGGGACGGCGATGGTGATCGGCGTGCCGTAGCCGGCGGTGCGGGCCATGGCCTCGATCGCCTCGACCGTCAGCACCTCGCCCAGGTACTTCGTCCCGTCGGGCGCCACCAGGGGGGATCGGTCCCCGACGCGCTCGACGAATCCGCGCAGCACCATGCCGGTTCCGGTCAGGTTCGGGTTTTCTTCCGGCAGGCCGACTTCGGTCGGCCGGTGCTCGAAAAGCGTCAGCACGGCGCTGCGCACCACCGGGGCGTTCCCCGCGCGGGCCGCCACCAGGTTGGCCGCCCCGATCGACAGCCCGAGCGACTCGCTCATGCCCCGCACCCCATTTCCGATCGCCCGGTGTTCCCCAACATAGCGGGGTCAGCGCAGGCCGGGCGGGACCGTGATGACCGTCGGCACCCCCGGAATCGTGATCGACGGCGGCAGCGGGGGCAGATGATGCCGGTGCGTCGGCTCCTGCGTGGGTTGCTGCGCCGGCGGTTGCGTCGGCTGCTGCGCCGGCGCCTCGACCGCGCTGCTGGTGCTGGGGGTCGTCGTGGCGGTCGTGGTCGGCGTGGTCGTGGTGGTGGTGGTGGTCGTCGTGCTGCTGCGGCTGGTGCTCGGGGTGGGGCTGGTGCCCTGACCCCCGCTCAGCAGCTCGCTGATGCCGTAGACGATCAGGCCGAGCAGGATCGCGACGAACACCAGCCAGGCGATGAGCAGCGGTGGCCGGCGGTACCACGGAGTGGGTTCGGCGTCGTCGAAAGCCTCCGGTTGCTCGAACCCGTCGGGCGGGTTGGCCGGGGGTTCGCCGGAAGTCGGCTGCTCAGCCATGCCGTAGCCGGCATGCTGGGTCGCTTGTTCGTGGAAGTCGTCGGGTGGGCCTTTGCGTGCCACGGCACCGATGGTACTGACACCACCTGCGGACCCCCTCAGGCTGCTCGCGCGTCGGCGCCTCAGTTGCCTTGGAGCGCGGCCCGCACACGTCCCCGCGCCCGGTCGAGCCGGGCGGCGGCCTCGGCCGCGTCGACGCCCGCGAGCAACGCGACGATCGCCGTCTTGGCGTGACCTCCCGCGGCGTCGAGCGCTTCGGCCGCGCTGTCTTCGTCGACGCCGGCCGCGTCGCGGACGATGCGCACCGCGCGGCGGCGCAGCTTCGCGCTGATCGGGCGCACGTCGACCATCCGCGGTCCGTAGGCCTTGCCGAGCGCGATCATCACGCTGGTCGAGAGCGCGTTGAGCGTGACCTTCTGAGCCGTTCCCGCGGTCAGCCGCGTCGAGCCGGCCAACACCTCGGGGCCGGTCAACAGTTCGATCACCACGTCGGCCGACGCCTCGCCGCCGGGGTTGTTGACGACCGCGACCGTCAGCGCGCCCGCGGCGCGCGCGTGCGCGAGCGCCCCGAGCACGTACGGCGTGCGGCCCGACGCGGTGATCCCGACGAGCGCGTCGGCGGCCGTCAGGTCGGCGAGATCGGCGGGGGTGAAGGCGTCTTCCGCGCCCTCGATCGCCTCGGTGAGGGCCGCCGGCCCGCCGGCGATCACGCCGCGCACGAGGTCGGTGCCGAAGGTGGGCGCGCACTCGGCCGCGTCGAGCACGCCGAGGCGCCCGGGCGTCCCGGCGCCGGCGTAGATCAGGCGGCCGCCGCGTTCGAGTCGCGTGGCGATCGCCTCGGCCGCCGCGGCGATCCGCGGGACCGCCGCCGCCACCGCGGCGTGCGCCTCGCCTTCGGCGGCCACCAGCAGCGCGACGACCTCCGCGACGGGGCGCGCGTCGAGATCGTCGAGGCCTGGTCGCTCTGCTTCGGTGGCGAGCGCGTCGAGTCCTTGCGCGGCAACGGTTTTCGGTGCGGCCCGTAACCGGATCAGGTGCGGCTCGTGGATCGCCGACAGTCGCAGCGCCCCGTCGAGCGGGTCACCGGCGGCCGGGACGAGGTCGAGCCGCTCGGTCAGGGTCTCGAACCCGGCCAGGCCGCCGACCATCGCGACGGGGCCAGCCCCGGCCGCGCGAGCGGTCGTCGCTAGCGCCTCGGCCGCCGCGCCGACGATCCCCCGCGCGGCGGCGTCGCCGTGGGCGGCGAGGACGTCGGCTGCGAAGGAGGCGAGCGCGGCGGCGCTGGTGAACTGCGCGGGCCAGCCCTCCGGCGGACCGAAGCGGGCGCGGGCGGCGTCGAGCAGCGCGGTGGAGGCGCCGCGGCCGTCGTGGGCGCGCAGCGCCGCGCGCAACCCGGCGGCGCCGATCCACGCTCCGCCGCCCTCGTCGCCCAGCCAGGGGCCCCAGCCGTCGGCGGTCCGCAGCGCGCCGTCCGCGTCGATCGCGAGTGCGGCGACGCCGGTGCCCGCGACCAGCACGACGCCCGGCTCGCCGGCCAGTGCGCCCGCATGCGCGATCACGGCGTCGCTGGTCACCGCGACGCGCTCCGGCCGCAGCGAGGCCAGCAGCGCCTCGCCCAGCGCGCGCGCCGCGTCCGGCGCCGCCAGCGCCCCGGCGGCACCCACGATCACCTCGTCAGCCGGGCCAAGCTCGCGCGCCACGCGCAGGATCGCCGCGTGGGCCGCCCGCACGCCGCCGGGCGCCGCGAGACCCGGCGCGCCCGGCCCCTCGGCCCTCCGGTGGCCGAGGGAAGCCCGGCACGAGGTTTTACCCAAGTCGACGGCGAGGATCACCGGACCCATCCTTGCCGAGCGCAAACTGGTCTGGTGGGGCGGGCGTTGCTGACCGTGGGGCACGGGACGGCCGACCGCGAGCGGCTGGCGGAGTTGCTAACCGGCGCCGGCGTTGCGCTGGTGGTGGATGTGCGGCGATATCCGGCCAGTCGGACGAATCCGGACGTGCGGCGGGAGGCCCTGGAAAGCTGGCTGCCCGAACGCGGCATCGACTACCGGTGGGAGCCCCGCCTGGGCGGGCGGCGCCACGTCGCGGCCGGAGAACCGGAGCCGGACACCTGGTGGACGGTGGCCGCATTCCGGGCGTACGCCGCGTACACCCGCACGCCGGAGTTCGACGCGGCGCTTGACGAGGTCCTGGCCGACGCCGCCCGGCACACCACCGCGGTGATGTGCAGCGAGAGCGTCTGGTGGCGCTGCCACCGGCGGTTGATCGCCGACGTGGCAGAACTCGGTCGCGCAGTGCCGGTGCGGCACCTGATGCCGGACGGTCGCCTGCGCCCACACCGCCCCGCCGACGGTGCTCGCCGCCGCCCCGACGGCCATCTGGTCTGGGACGGCTGAGCGTCGCCCATCTGCGTTGCCTCTGCGGATGGGTCAGCGGGGCGAGAGCGTCGTAAGATTGTTTATGCCGTACTACATGGACATTCACGAACTTGCGGGCGGCATCACGCGGGAAGAATTGGCCAAGGCCCATGCTCAGGACCTTGTCGTCCAGGAGAAGTACGGCGTCAGCTATCACAAGTACTGGGTTAACGAAAAAGCCGGGAAAGTCTTTTGCCTTTGTCACGGACCCAGCGCGGAAGCCGCGGAAGCGGTCCATCGTGAAGCGCATGGCCTGGCAGCGCAAAAAATCATCCAAGTCGAGCCGGGCGTTGCGGATCTGTTCATGGGCGGCAGCGAAGTGGATTCGAGCGGCGCCGTCATGCTGCAGGGCGCCGGCGCGGGTACACGAGACCCCGCGATTCGAACAATCCTGTTTACCGACATTGTCGGATCTACGTCACTCACGCGGAGAATGGGCGACGAAGCCGCTATGAAGGTGCTGGATGTGCACGATTCCATCGTCCGGCGGGGGCTCGACGAAATGGGCGGCCGTGAAATCAAGCATTTGGGCGACGGCATCATGGCGTCATTCGTATCCGCCGTCGCTGCGGTCAAATGCGCGACTCGGATACAACAGCAGGTCAAGAAGAATGGCGAAGACAACGAGGCGAACGCTTTCCAATTGCGAGTCGGCATTGCGGCCGGAGAACCGGTCGAACATCATGATGACCTGTTTGGTTGCACCGTTCAGCTCGCCGCCCGGTTGTGCGCCCACGCGCGCCCCGAAGAAATCCTGGTTTCCAATGTCGTCGCTGAACTCTGCGAAGGCAAAATGCTCCCGTTCCAAAATCTCGGCGAAGTCAGTCTCAAAGGATTCGAACAGCCCGTCCGGACACACGCGGTGGCGTGGACGAATTAGGAACGCCGCAGCGGCGGATTCAGAACGTGTTGACCTTGTCGACGCTGACGAACATGCCGTGGCCGGTGTGGTCGTTGGTGAACCGGGTGCCGTCGGTGGTGGCGCTGATGGTCCAGCCCGCGGCGTTGTAGGTCTTGTAGTCGATCTGGACGGTCGGGATGGCGCCCAGGTTCCCCAGCACCCACTGCACCTTGCCGGCGGAGTTCACGCTGACGCCGTTGGCGTGCTCGCCGTCCTGCAGGGGGGAGTTGGTGAACGGCGCCTCGCAGCCGACGGTCTCCTTGTTGATCTGGCAGCGTGTGGTGCCCGACTTGGTTTCGATGAACACGTAGCCGTTCTGATCGGGCGGAAGCGGGATGGCGCCGGCCGGTGTGGTCGGGTTGGCCGGCGTGGTCGGGAGGCCGGGGGCCGGGCTCGCGGTCGGCGGCGCCGCGGTGGGCCGTGGCGTGGGGTAGGTCGGTTCGACCGGCCCGGCGCCCGGCGCTGCGACCGGCCTGCCGGCGATCGTGGAGGAACACGCGTCGATCAGCATGGGACTGACCAGCACCGGCGCGACCAACAGGGACCCACCGGCAAGACTCCACCGTGCCCTTTGCGAGAAACGCACGCGCCACTCCCGATTATCAGCAATATTGCGAAACCAGATTACGCGCGACGTGACGAAATCCCGTGCAACCGCGCACCTATCGATGCGACCCCGATGGTGAAGCTTTACCGCCGCGTGATCGTTTGCGTCTCGGCGGCCCGGCGGGCGGCGGCGACGATGCCCTGGTAACCGGTGCACCGGCAGAAGTTTCCGGACAGCCCCTCGCGGATCTCATGCTCGCTGGGATCGGGATTGTCGCGCAGGAGCGCGGTCAGCGACATGACAAAACCGGGCGTGCAGAAGCCGCATTGCAGGCCGTGGCACTCCCGCAGTGCCGACTGCACGGGTGACAAGGTGCCGTCCGGCGCCGCGACGCCCTCGACCGTGGTCACCTCGGTCCCGTCGGCCTGCACCGCGAACATCAGGCACGAGCGCACGGCCGCGCCGTCCAGTAGCACGGTGCACGCCCCGCAGGCCCCGTGCTCGCAGCCCAGGTGGGTGCCGGTCAGCCCGCACCGCTCGCGCAGGAAGTCGGCCAGCGTCATCCGCGGCTCGACCGCGGCGGTGATCTCGGTTCCGTTGACCGACAACTGGATTGGGTGTTCAGGCATCGCTTGCCCTCGCTTCGGCTATCGCGCGTGTCCAGGCGCGTGTGGCCATGGTGGCGCCCACCTTCGACCGGTACGACGCCGACCCTTGCAGGTCGTTGGGGATGTCGTCGAGCCCGCTCATCGCGGCTTGGCCGATCTCGTCGTCGACCAGCTCGTCGGCCGGCCTGCCCACGGCCGCGACCTCGGCCGCGGTCGCGCGCCGGACCGTGGATCCCAGGCCCAGCAGCCCGATCCCGCAGCGTGACACCCGGTCGTCGTCGTCGAGCTGGGCGGCGACCAGGGCGCCCGCGATCGCGAAATCGCCGTGCCGGCGCGCGAATTCCTCGATGGCGAACCCGCATCTGCCGGTCCACACGGGGAACCGCACGCCTGTCAGCATCTCGTCGGCATTCATTGTGGTTTCCCATACGCCGGCGAAGAAGTCCGCGGCCGCGATCTCGCGCCGCCCGCCTGGCGAGGCGACCTCCATCACCGCATCCAGGGTCAGCGCGACCGCCGGGTATTCACCGGCGGCGTCGGCGTGGGCGATCGACCCGCCGAGCGTGCCGCGGTTGCGGATCTGGAAGTGCCCGACGAACGGCGTCGCCCGGGTCAGCAGCGGAACGTCTTGACGCACTTGCGCATCGGCGCCCACGGTGGTCTCGGTGGTGCCCGCGCCGATCCACAGTTCTTCACCCCTGCGCTCGATGCCCTGCAGCTCGGCCAGCCGGGAGATGTCGATGAGGTGGTCGAAGTATGCCAGCCGCATCGCCAGCATCGGCACCAGGCTCTGTCCGCCCGCCAAAATCTTTGCGTCGTCGCCCAATTCGGCCAGCAGGCCGACGGCGTCCTCGATGGTGTCGGGGCGGTGGTATTCGAACGCGGCCGGCTTCACCGTTGCACCGCTTCCAGTAGGGCGGCGATCGACGCCGGGCTGGCAGGCAGCCGGGTGACCGTCACGCCCAGCGGCGCGAGCGCGTCGTTGACGGCGTTGATGACGGCCGGCGTCGAGCCGATGGCCCCGCCCTCCCCGGCGCCCTTGTAGCCGCCGGGGCCCGGTCCGGGGATCTCGACATGGCCGAATTCGATCGGCGGCACCTCGGTGGCGGTCGGCAGCAGGTAGTCGACGAAAGTCGTTGCGAGCGGGTTGCCGTCGTCGTCGTAGACCATGTCCTCCATCAGCGCCCCGCCGATGCCCTGCACCGTGCCGCCGGCGATCTGCCCCTCCACGACCGCCGGGTTGATCATGGGCCCGACGTCCTCGCTGACGATGTAGCGCAGCAGCGTCACCTTGCCGGTCGCCACGTCCACCTCGCAGGTGCAGGCGTGCGTCGCGTTGGACCAGTGGATGGGATTGGGGGAATTGAACCGGGCGGTCGCCTCCAGGTTGGCCGACATGCCCGGCGGCAGCTGCTGCGGCGAGTAGTACGCCACGTAGGCCAGCTCGCCGAACGACACCGACCGGTCCGGGTCGCCGCGCACGCTGGCCACCGAAAACGCCAGGTCCACTTCGGATTCGGCGACCTTGAGGTGGTGCGCGGCCAGCGCCACGATCTTCGCGCGCAGGATGGCCCCCGCCTCGTTGACCGCCCCCGCGGTCATCGGCGCGCTGCGGCTGCCCTGGGTCCCGGCGCCGTACGGGGTGATCGCGGTGTCGCCCTGGATGGTGGCCACGTCGTCGATGTCGGCCCCCAGCGCGTCGGCGGTCAGCTGCACGACCGTGGTCTCGATGCTGTTACCGCTGGAGCCGCCGTTGACGTAGACGTTGATCTTCCCGGTCGGCTCCATGCGGATGGTGGCGCCTTCGGTGGCCAGGTGGCCCGTCGCCGCGCCCGTCGGCTCGACGTAGGCCGAGAACCCCAGGCCCAGGTAGCGGCCCTGCGCCAGCGCCTCGGCCTGCTCTTTCCGAAAGCCTTCGTGGTCAAGGATTTTCACCGCCTGCTCGAAGGTGTCGATCGGGGCGACGTGGTCGTACGGCATGCCGTTGGGGTTGACGTACGGCATCTCGTCGCGGCGCAACAGGTTGCGGCGGCGCAACTCGACGGGGTCGAGGTTCATCTTGCGGGCGGCGACGTCGAGCAGGATCTCGCGGGCCAGCGTTTCGTATTGCCAGGGGCCGCGGTAGGCGGCCAGCCCGCTGGTGTTGGAGAAGACGGTCTTGTAGTTGAAGCTGGCCTTCGGCACCCGGTAGGGGCCCGGGAAGAACATCCCGATGGCGGCCGTCGTCAGCACCGGGTAGGGCGTCGGGTAGGCGCCGATGTCCTGGACGAAGTCGATGTCGGCGGCCGCGATGTTGCCCTCGTCGTCGAAAGCCATTCGCGCCGTGCCGTCGACGTGCCGCGCCTGCCCGGCCGACATCAGGTTCTCGCGCCGGTCCTCGATCCACTTCAGCGCCGCCGGCACCTTGCGGGCGGCCAGCATGATGCACATGTCCTCGCGCATCGGGACGACCTTCTGGCCGAAGCCGCCGCCGGTGTCGCGCATGATCACCCGAACCCGTTGCGCCGCAATGCCCAACAGCCGGGCGCAGAACGCCCGCAGCTCGTGCGGGGTCTGGGTGGACGCCCACATCGTGAATTCCCCGGTGGCGGCGGTCCATTCGACGACCAAGCCGCGGGTCTCGATCGGCACCGGGGCGTAGATCTGTTGGTAGATGTTCTCCGCGACGACGCACGGCGCGTTGGCGAAAAGCTCCTCGTCCGGTGGGGCCCCGCCCATGCCGCCCGCGACGTTGTTCGGGTAGGCGTCGTGGACCAGCACCTCGGAGGTCTGCGCGCGGGTGAAGTCGGTGACCGCGGGCAGCGGCTCGTAGTCCACGTCGATGAGCTCCAGCGCGTCCTCGGCGACATACCGGCTCTCGGCGACGACGAGCGCGACCGGGTCACCGACGAACTTGGCCTCGCCCTCGGCCAGCGGCGGCCGCGGGGTGTCGGGGACGTCCTTGCCGGCGACGGCGTGCCAGGCCTCCCGCACCTCCGGGTTGAGGTCGGCGGCGGTGAACACCGCGCGCACGCCGGGCAGCGCCAGCGCGGCCGAGGCGTCGATGCCGTTGATGCGCGCCCGGGCAAACGGGCTGCGCACGAAGCAGGCGTGCAACATGCCGGGCCGCGAGATGTCGTCGACGAAGCTGCCGCGGCCGGTCAGCAGCCGGCCGTCCTCCACCCGCTGAACGCGGGTGCCGGCGTAACGAGGGGCCGGGGCGGTGGTCGTCGCCCCCTGCGCGTGTTCGGTCATCGCGCTCCATCCGGTTGTCGCCTGACGAGAACCACGATGCCATCATAGGAGAGTGCCGTTATCGCAGTCGATAGCCGTCGGCGTGCTGCTCGCCGCCGGCGCCGGGCGCCGCTACGGAAAGCCGAAGGTGCTGGTCGACGGCTGGCTCGACATCGCGGTCGACGCGCTGCGGGGCGGGGGCTGTGCCGACGTGGTCGTGGTGCTGGGCGCCGCCCAGGTCGCCGTCCCGCCCGGGGTCATCGCGGTCACCGCGGCGCATTGGCGCGACGGGCTGAGCGCATCGGTGCGCACGGGCCTACGGCAGGCCGACCGCATGCGCGCGGACTACGCGGTGCTGCACGTCGTCGACACGCCCGACATCGGTCCCGCGGTGGTGGCGCGGGTCGTCGACCGCGCGCTCGCGTCCCCCAGCGGCCTCGCGCGCGCCCACTTCAACAGCCGCCCGGGGCACCCCGTGGTGATCGCGCGCCGGCACTGGCCCGAGGTGCTCGCGGGGATCTCCGGCGATCACGGCGCCGGCGCCTACCTGCGCACCCGGCACGACGTCGAGGCCGTCGACTGCGCGGATCTGGCCGGCGGTCGCGACGTCGACGAGCCCTAGGCGGCCAGCGGGGGATCGGCGGCCGGGCCGTCGGGTCTGTTGGCGAGGTCCCGCACGCGATGGCGCACCACGAACCAGCCGACGACGAACGCGGGGACACCGACGATGACCGCGCCGATCATCCACGGGCCCTGCACCTTGTCCAACATCATCTCCACCAGCACGCCGGCCAGGAAGACCAGCGTCAGGTACCCGCTATAGGGCGCCAGCGGCATCCGGAACCCCGGGCGTTCCACCGCGCCCCGGCGGGCCAGGTAGTAGAACCGCAGCTGGCACGCCACGATCGTCCCCCAGGCCACCACGACCCCCACCGCGGCGATGTGCAGCACGATCTCGAACGCCTGGCTCGGCTTGACGGCGTTGAGCACGATGCCCAGCAGGCCGACGGCGGCGGTGAGCAGGATCCCGCCGTAGGGCACGCCGTTCTTCGACATCGGCGCGGTGAACTTCGGGCCGCTGCCGTTGATCGCCATGGAGCGCAGGATCCGGCCGGTGGAATACAGGCCGGCGTTGAGGCTGGACAGCGCGGCGGTGAGCACCACCAGGTTCATGATCGTGCCCGCGCCGCCGAAGCCGGCCTTGGAAAAAAACGTCACGAACGGGCTGACGTGTTTCTCGTAGGCGGTGTGCGGCAGCAACAAAGCCAGCAGCACGGTCGAGCCGATGTAGAAGACGGCGATGCGCAGCACCACCGAGTTGATCGCGCGCGGCATGATCCGGTGCGGATCCGCGGTTTCCCCGGCCGCGATGCCGACCAGCTCGACCGCCGCGTAGGCGAACACCACGCCCGAGGTGACCAGGACCAGGGGCACCAGCCCGCTCGGCAGCAGGCCGCCGTGGGTGTCCCACAGCGATACGCCGGTGTCGTGGCCGTCGACCTTGAAGCGCCCGACCAGAAAGACCGTGCCGACCACCAGGAACGTCACCAGCGCCAGCACCTTGATCAGCGAGGCCCAGAACTCCAGCTCACCGAAGAGTTTGACCGAGATGAGGTTCATCGACAGCACCACCAGCAGCGCGATCAGCGCCAGCGTCCACTGCGGGATGGTGGCCAGCGTCCGCCAGTAGTGGCAGTAGTGCGCGATCGCGGTGGTGTCCACGATGCCGGTCATCGCCCAGTTCAGGCAGTACATCCAGCCCGCGACGAAGGCGAACTTCTCGCCGAAGAATTCGCGGGCATACGACACGAAGGAGCCCGATGACGGGCGGTGCAGCACGAGTTCGCCGAGCGCTCGCAGGATCAGGAAGACGAACACGCCGCACAGCGCGTAGACCAGGAACAGCCCCGGCCCCGCCGAGGCCAGCCGGCCGCCGGCGCCGAGAAAAAGCCCGGTCCCGATGGCCCCACCCAGGCCGATCATCTGCAGCTGGCGGTTGTTGAGGGCCTTCTGATAGCCGTCGTCCTCGCGGGTGAGCCGCTGGTCGGCGCTGTCGTGTGACATTGAGTCCTGCCGTGTCGGCTCGGGGAAAGGCTCAGGCTAACTCACCGATGCGGCGCGGCGCTCGCCGAGTGTGCACGGCGGAAGCCGTCGGTGCACATCGGTTTGGGGCCCCGGGAACAAGACGGACGCGCCCGCCGTTAGCATGATCGACAAGTTGAGCGAACCAGACTCAATGCTGGGTTGACACCACGGTGCGGCCGAGAGCAGTCTTGAGCGGGGTTCACTCAGCATAGTGGCACCAAAGAAGCTCTACTCAATCAGGAGGAATCACTATGGCTCGTGCGGTCGGTATCGACCTCGGGACCACCAACTCCGTCGTCGCAGTCCTCGAGGGCGGTGACCCCGTCGTCGTCGCCAACTCCGAGGGTTCGCGGACGACGCCGTCCATCGTCGCTTTCGCGCGCAACGGCGAGGTGCTCGTCGGTCAGCCCGCCAAGAACCAGGCGGTGACCAACGTCGACCGCACCATCCGTTCGGTCAAGCGGCACATGGGCACCGACTGGTCCATCGAGATCGATGACAAGAAATACACCGCGCAGGAGATCAGCGCCCGCGTGCTGATGAAGCTGAAGCGCGACGCGGAGGCGTACCTGGGTGAGGACATCACCGACGCCGTGATCACCGTGCCGGCGTACTTCAACGACGCCCAGCGGCAGGCGACCAAGGAGGCCGGCCAGATCGCCGGCCTGAACGTGCTGCGCATCGTCAACGAGCCCACCGCCGCGGCGCTGGCCTACGGACTGGACAAGGGCGAGAAGGAACAGACCATCCTCGTCTTCGACCTGGGCGGCGGCACGTTCGACGTCTCGCTGCTCGAGATCGGCGAGGGCGTCGTCGAGGTCCGGGCCACCAGCGGTGACAACCACCTCGGTGGCGACGACTGGGACGACCGGGTGGTCGAGTGGCTGGTCGACAAGTTCAAGGGCACCAGCGGTATTGACCTGACCAAGGACAAGATGGCCATGCAGCGACTGCGTGAGGCCGCCGAGAAGGCCAAGATCGAGCTGTCGAGTTCGCAGAGCACCTCGATCAACCTGCCCTACATCACCGTCGACGCGGACAAGAACCCGCTGTTCCTCGACGAGCAACTGACCCGCGCCGAATTCCAGCGCATCACACAGGATCTGCTGGACCGCACCCGTCAGCCGTTCAAGTCGGTGATCTCCGACGCCGGCATCTCGGTGTCCGACATCGACCACGTCGTGCTGGTCGGCGGTTCCACCCGCATGCCCGCGGTGACCGAGCTGGTCAAGGAACTCACCGGCGGCAAGGAGCCCAACAAGGGCGTCAACCCCGACGAGGTGGTGGCCGTCGGCGCCGCCCTGCAGGCGGGTGTCCTCAAGGGCGAGGTGAAAGATGTTCTGCTGCTTGACGTTACGCCGCTGAGCCTGGGCATCGAGACCAAGGGTGGCGTGATGACCAAGCTCATCGAGCGCAACACCACGATCCCCACCAAGCGGTCGGAGACCTTCACCACGGCCGACGACAACCAGCCGTCGGTGCAGATCCAGGTCTACCAGGGTGAGCGCGAAATCGCTTCGCACAACAAGTTGCTCGGCTCCTTCGAGCTGACCGGCATCCCGCCGGCCCCCCGCGGCGTCCCCCAGATCGAGGTCACCTTCGACATCGACGCCAACGGCATCGTGCACGTCACGGCCAAGGACAAGGGCACCGGCAAGGAGAACACGATCAAGATCCAGGAGGGCTCCGGCCTGTCCAAGGAGGAGATCGACCGGATGATCAAGGACGCCGAGGCGCACGCCGAGGAGGACCGCCAGCGTCGCGAGGAGGCCGACATCCGCAACCAGGCCGAATCGCTGGTCTACCAGACGGAGAAGTTCGTCAAGGACCAACGCGAAGCCGAAGGTGGGTCGAAGGTTCCGGAGGAGACGCTGTCCAAGGTCGACGGCGCGATCGCCGAGGCCAAGTCGGCGCTGGCCGGCACGGACATCTCCGCGATCAAGTCGGCGATGGAGAAGCTGGGCCAGGAGTCCCAGGCGCTCGGCCAGGCCATCTACGAGGCCACCCAGGCGGCCGGCGGTGCCGATGGCGAAGGCGCCGGTGGCCCGCAGGCCGGTTCGGCTGACGACGTGGTGGACGCGGAGGTGGTCGACGACGACCGGGAGGCCAAGTGACGGAGGCGAACCCACACGAGCCGGTGACCGTCACCGACAAGCGGCGGATCGACCCCGAAACCGGTGAAGTCCGGCAGTCCTCTTCCGGTTCGGCTCCCAACGCGGGGCCGGGAGAGGCTGCGCCGGGCGACTTCTCGGGTGAATCACCCGAGGAGGCCGGCAAGGCCGCCGAGTTGCTGGGCGACCTGCAGCGGGTCCAGGCCGACTTCGCCAACTACCGCAAGCGGGCGCTGCGCGACCAGCAGGCCGCGGCGGACCGGGCCAAGGCCGCCGTCATGACCCAATTGCTGGGCGTGCTCGACGATCTCGAGCGGGCGCGCCAGCACGGCGACCTGGAGTCCGGCCCGCTGAAGTCGGTCGCCGACAAGCTGGACAGCGCCCTGACCGGGCTCGGTCTGGTGGCGTTCGGCGAGGAGGGCGAGGACTTCGACCCGCTGCTGCACGAAGCCGTGCAGCACGAGGGCGATGGCGGCGACGGCTCGAAGCCGGTGATCGGCACGGTCATGCGGCAGGGCTACAAGCTGGGCGACCAGGTCCTGCGGCACGCTCTGGTCGGCGTCGTCGACACGATCGCGGACGAGGGTTCCGCGGCCGGCGAGCCGGCCGAATCGGACGATAACCCCGGCGCTACCGGTGAATAGACCACACAATCAGCACAACAGAACTCCAAAGGTGAAGGGGGTGACGCGACATGGCCCAGCGCGAATGGGTCGAAAAGGACTTCTACAAGGAGCTGGGCGTCTCCTCTGACGCCAGTCCCGAAGAGATCAAACGCGCGTACCGGAAGCTGGCGCGCGACCTGCATCCGGACGCCAACCCCGACAACCCCGCCGCCGGTGAACGCTTCAAGGCGGTGTCGGAAGCGCACAACGTGTTGTCGGATCCGGCGAAGCGCAAGGAGTACGACGAAACCCGCCGCCTGTTCGCGGGCGGCGGGTTCGGCGGCCGCCGGTTCGACACCGGCGGCTTCGGCGGCTTCGGTGCTGGCGGCGACGGCGCCGAGTTCAACCTCAACGACTTGTTCGACGCGGCCGGCCGTAGCGGCGGCACCAACATCGGTGACCTGTTCGGCGGGCTGTTCGGGCGCGGCGCCAGCGCGCGTCCCAGCCGGCCGCGACGCGGCAACGACCTGGAGACCGAGACCCAGCTGGACTTCGTCGAGGCCGCCAAGGGCGTGGCCATGCCGCTGCGGCTGACCAGCCCGGCGCCGTGCACCAACTGCCATGGCAGCGGCGCGCGGCCGGGCACCAGCCCCAAGGTGTGCCCCACCTGCAACGGTTCCGGCGTGATCAGCCGCAACCAGGGCGCGTTCGGCTTCTCCGAGCCCTGCACCGACTGCCGGGGCAGCGGCTCGATCATCGAGCACCCCTGCGACGAGTGCAAGGGCACCGGGGTCACCACCCGCACCCGCACCATCAACGTGCGGATCCCGCCGGGCGTGGAGGACGGGCAGCGCATCCGGCTGCCCGGACAGGGCGAGGCCGGCCTGCGCGGTGCGCCGTCGGGCGACCTGTACGTGACCGTACATGTGCGGCCGGACAAGGTCTTTGGCCGCGACGGCGACGACCTGACCGTGACCGTGCCCGTCAGCTTCACCGAATTGGCTTTGGGCTCAACGATTTCGGTGCCAACGCTGGACGGCAAGGTCGGCGTGCGGGTGCCCAAGGGCACCTCCGACGGCCGCATCCTGCGGGTGCGCGGGCGGGGCGTCCCGAAGCGCGACGGCGGCAACGGGGACCTGCTCGTCACCGTCAAGGTCGCGGTGCCGCCGAACGTGGAGGGTGCCGCACAGGAGGCGCTGGAGGCGTACGCGGCCGCCGAGCGCGCCAGCGGGTTTGACCCACGAGCCGGATGGGCAGGTAACCGCTGATGGCGAAGAATTCGCGGGAAGAGTCCCGGACGTTTTTGATCTCGGTGGCCGCCGAGCTGGCCGGCATGCACGCCCAGACCCTGCGCACCTACGACCGCCTCGGCCTGGTCAGCCCCCGCCGCACTTCCGGTGGGGGACGGCGGTATTCGGAGCACGACGTCGACCTGCTGCGCGAGGTGCAGCGGCTGTCCCAGGACGAGGGGGTCAACCTCGCCGGCATCAAGCGGATCATCGAGCTGACCAACCAGGTCGAGGCGCTGCAGGCGCGCGTGAAGGAGCTCACCGAGGAGCTCGCGCAGGTACGCGCCGGGCAGCGCCGCGACCTGGCGGTGGTGCCCAAGAGCACCGCCGTGGTGGTGTGGCAGCCGCGCCGAACGCGCGGCTGACCCCGCCGGTGCGGTAACTGGCGTTATTCCCTAGCAAAAACCGCCGGCGATCTGTCATCCTGCCTACATGGCGGGCGCCAACCGAAGCTCCCGATGGACCGACGCGCGGCTCGATGAGATGCGACAGCTGGGCGATCCGGCAGCCGACGAGGCCATCGAGGCCGTGTTCGGGCAGGGCGACGTCCAAGCCGTCAACACGATCATGCAGACGCTGGTGAGCAACGACCAGCCGACCCCCGAAGGTTTGCCCCCGGCCGTACGGGAGTTCCTGGCCAAGACGGCGGCGCTGCCGCCCTGGGCCGACACGGCCAAGATCAAGCGCGGCCAGCAGCTCTTCGAAACCTGGGGGTTGCAGATCGCGATCTGCCTGTTCTGCGCGTCCCTTCCGTCGGCGTACGCGGCGGCCAACGGCGTCAAGGTGCTCTATCTGACGGCCCGGCTCGACACCGACACCCGCCGCCGGGTGATGGAGACCGGCCAGTTCCTGATCAACGTGCTCTCCTCCGGCAGCTTCGGCGAACACGGCAAGGGGGTGCGCAGCATCCAGCACGTGCGGCTGATGCACGCCGCGGTTCGCAAGCTGATCGAGATCCGCAGCAAGGCCGACCCCGACGTGTGGAAGCCGCTCGATTGGGGCGTCCCGATCAATCAGGAAGACCTTGCGGGCACGCTGCTTTCGTTCTCCTACGTCGTCGTCGACCCCCTGCGGCAGCTGGGCGTGCACGTCCCGAGGAAAGACGCCGAGGCCTACCTTCACCTGTGGAACGTCATCGGGCATCTACTCGGCGTGCATCCCGACCTGTACGCGCACAACGTCCACGAGGCCACCGCGCTGGTGGCGACGATTCGGCGCAGGCAGTTCCGGCCGTCGCGCGAGGGGCGGGTCATGGCCGCGGCGCTGATGGAACTGCTCGACGAGATGACGCCCTTTCACCGGTTCGACGACACCGTCCCGCCGTTGATCCGGCACCTCGTCGGCGACGAAATCGCCGACATGCTGCTGGTGCCCGAGTCGGCCCTCACCGATGACTTCGGGCGGCTCAGCCGCGCCGGCAGTTGGTTCTTCGTGCGCGTATTCGGCCGAACCAAGCGCAATTCGCGGCGCTACCAACGGGTCTCGGAGGTGATTCGCCCCTTTGGGCACGACCTGTTGCATGGGTTGTTCCGGCTGAACCGGGGTGGGGAGCGCGCGAAGTTCGACATACCCGATCACCTTGCCCGCAGCTGGGAGCTGTCGGCACCAAAGCCCACCCGCCGCCCGGCATAGTCGACTGAAGGGAAGACCCGACATGGCTGCTCCCACGCCTCCCGCCCCCGAGTTCCGGCCGCACTGGCTCGACGAGCCAAAAACCATCGACGATGTCCTGCGCAATATCGATCGGGTAATCGACTGGGCCAAGACGGCGGAGAGCCACCTCGGGTACTTCGCCGTGCTGTACCGGCGGACCACCCTCGCAATCCGGGACGCTGTCGGCGACAACGTGTTCGAGGATGGCCCCCGGATGACCGATCTCGACATCGCCTTCGCCCGGCGTTACTTCAACGCCTTGAATGCCTACTTCTATCCGGAGCGGGGTCCCGGCCCGACGCTGCCTTGGGAGGTCGCGTTCGTGGGCGACCACGACGATCAGGCGATCATTCTTCAGCACATGATGGCCGGACTGAATGCGCACATCACGTTCGATCTGGGGCTCGCCGTCTTCGCGGTCGCCGGCGACTCGATGGACAGCCTGGCGGTCGATTACAACCGGGTCAACAAGATTCTGTGCAAGCAGCTGCCCGACGTTCTCAAGGTCATCGACACGCTTTCCCCCGAAATCCGTTGGACCCGGTGGCTGGTGCCGGGCGAGATCCGCGCGCTCGACCGGTCGCTGGTCAAACTGCGCAGGGGGGCTTGGGAATTCGCCTACTTCCTCGCGACGCACCGGTCGAAGGTCACGGAGAAGATGGTCCACCAGGAGGCCTGGGCGGCGGCGTTGGGCTCGTTCTATCTGCAGCCACCCGGGCGGGTGACCCCGTTCCCGGCGCTCGTCCGCCTCGTCGGCAAGCACGAAATTCGCGACGTGGCCGCCAACCTTCAAGCGCTCGAAGAGGTATCGAACTCCCCGCACAGGCCGCGCAAGGGTTATCGCTGATCCGGCCGCGCGAGGATGGTTTGCGCTCGCGCGAACTCCGGCCACCGGGCGTCACCGGGGAAGCGGCGGACAACGTCGACGAGCGCGGACGGATCGCCGTCGATCTCATAAAGCTCGAGCAGGCAACGCAATTCGAACAGGATCGCCCCTTGGCGCCGGGCGAATTCGAGCGCCTCGTTCAGGGCTTTGCGCCGTTCCTCGGGGTCGGCGAACGTCCGCGCGCGCACGCGCATCAGCTCGCCGTCGTAGAAGTGCATCCCCGTTTCTTCCGCGTGCCGCAGCGCCATCTCCAACCGTTCCCGCGCCCGCTGCGCCGCGCCCGCGGCGATCAGCAGGCGGCCGACGATCGCGTCGTGGAACGTCAGGAACATCTTGAGGTGCATGCGCCGGGACCCGTCCACCCAGCGCGCGACCTTTTCCGCGTGGCCGGCCAGCGTGGCGGCGTCGGCGTCGGCCTCGAGCGCCGCCAGCGCCTTGACGGTGGCGTGTTGGGTTCGACCGACCAGCTGCCACAGGTCGAGCCCGGATTGCTCGCTGAGCGTGCGGAGTTCCGCGACCGCGGTTGCCGCCTGGTCGATTTGGCTGCTCTCCAGCCGCACCCAGATCTCCATGTAGTAGGTGCTCGCCCGGTTGTAGGCGTCGCGCGGGGAACCCAGGACGTCGCAGCGCCGCAATGAATTCGCCAACTCCGTGTGCGCCCGGTCGAGGTCGCCGCACGCGGTGTGCGTCAGTGCCATGTAGGTGTGCGCCAACGAGATCGGGTCGACGTGCACCCACCAGGCGGTGTCCAGCACGAGGGGATCGGCCGCGGAGCTATCGGCCAGCGCCCGCAACAGGTGATCGCGGGCGGCCACGAAGTCGCCCTCCAGCCAGACGACCGAACCCATCACCGAGGCGATCGCCGGAATGCTCCAGGGCCGATTCTCGGTGATCCGGGCGGACAGCGAGTCGACCAGGTCGTGGGCCCGGCGCAGCTCGGCCCGCGGGACGTAGTAACCGATCAGCCCGGTCAGCGTGGTGAGCAGTTCGTCCTCGTAGTCACCGCCGCTGGCCAGGGCCAGGCAGCGTTGGAAGTCGGCGGGACCCTCGCCGCTCATGCTGCCTTGGGTCGCGCCCGTCAAGAATCCACGTTCCATCCGGATGGCGATTTCCTTGCGGTCCCGGTCGGGGTTGGCCGGGCAGTTGTCCAGCTGGGTGAGGGCGTCCGTGAGGCAGACCACCGCTTCCTGCAAGGCGCCGCGGCGCCGGGCGTTGGCCGAGGCCATGTGGTAGGCCTCGACGGCTTCCTCGTAGTGGTGGGCCTGCTCGAAATGGCTTGCGACCACCGGCCAATCCGGTTCGGCGTCGGCCGCCGCGCTGACCAGCGCGCGGGCGGCGCGCGCGTGCAGGTCCCGGCCCAGCGACGGCGGGGCCAGCTCGGCGGCCACCTCGCGCAGCAACTCATGGCGGAAGCGCCAGCCGTCGTCGCCGCGCCGTTCGAGCACGCGCGCCTGGACGAGTTCGGTGACGATGTCGTCGACGTCCCCGGCGTCGCGCCCGACCACGGCGCGCAGCATGGGCAGATCGCCGGCGCGCCCGATGACGGCGGCCGCCTCCACCACCGGCACCACGTCGGGCCGGGAGTGATGCAGCCGGGCGAACAGCGGCTCGTAGAGCGCCTCGGGCACACCGGAATCCGTTCCGGCGCCGTCGAGTTCACTTACCACGTGCTCGATGTAGAACGGCACCCCGTCGCATCGCTCGACCACCTCGGCGCGCTGCGCCCGGGTCACCGCCGGGTTGAGCGCGGCGATCAGGGCCTCGGACTGCTCATCGGTCAGCGGGGGAAGGTCGAAAACCTCTGCCGGCCAATCGGTTTGCAGCCAGTCACCGTCACGTCCGGTCACCACCACCAGTAGCCGGCCGTCCGCGCCGGCCAGCAACGAGTTGAGTAGCTCCGCGGTGGACGCGTCGAACCAGTGCACGTCCTCCGCGATCACCAGCCCGGCATGCCGGCCGAGGCAGGCCAGCACGTACTGCAGAACCGTCACGCCGATCGACTCGTAAAGCGTCCGGCCCTCGAGGGCCGCGGCCTGATAGCCGTGTTCGGGGCCGACGCCGATCACGGGGGCGAGCAGCGGCGTGGCGATCGCGGGGTCCAGACCGCCGGCGCGAAGTTCGGCTTGCAGCAGGCGCAGCCGCTCCGCGGCGTCGGTCAGCCGGGTGATGCCGCAGCGGCGCTCGATGAGCCGGCGCACCGGATGCAGCCCGGTCTCGGTGTGCAGCGGCGAGCCGAACAGCCGCACCACGGGCCCGCCTGCGGCGCGGACCATTTCGGCCGCCTCGGCGGCCAGCCGGGTCTTGCCGATTCCCGGTTCGCCGCGAAACACGATGCCGGGGCGGGTCAACGTGCCGGCCCGTGCGCGCTGCCAGCTCTGCCGCAGCGACGCACGCTCGCGGTCGCGCCCGATCAGCTCGGGCGATCGCAGCTGCGGCGCCTCGTGTCGCTCGCCGAGCACCCGGTGATGCACGGTCAGACATTCGACGCCCTTCACCGAAGCCGGTGGGCGGGCGTCGAGTTCGAACGAGTCGCCGACCAGGGGCGCCACCGCATCCGACACCGCCACCGTCCCCGGCGCGGCCAGGCCCGACAGACGCGCGGCCAGGTTGGCCGCGAAGCCGTAGACGTCGTCCTGGTCGGTGTCGAGATAGATCAGGCCGCGGTGGATGCCCACCCGGACGCTGATGGACTCGCCGAACTTGCGTTCCGCCTGGGCGCTCAGCCGCGCGACGGCGCGGGTGATGTCCAGCCCCGCGGCGACGGCGCGCCGCACGTCGTTCTCGTGCGCCTTGGGGTGCCCGAACACGGCCAGCAGGCCGTCGCCCTTGATCGAGCTGATGTGCCCCTCGTAGCGATCGACGACGCGGCGCACCTCATCCCGGTACCGGCCGACCAAGGTGTGGTAATTCTCCGGTTCCATCCGGGTGGACAGCGCGGTCGAGTCCACCATGTCCGCGAAAAGGATTGTCAGCCTGCGTATTTCCCCGTAGCGAGGCGGAATCGCCAGCAGGTCTTCGGCTTCCGGGTTGCCGCGGTCGACCGAAAGAACCTGTCCGGCCAGTGAGGTCGCGGTCGCGCGGTCGCCGGCATTGATCGCTTGCACGGCGCGGTCCAGCAATTCGTCGATCGTGGTGCCGGTCTCGCCAGGGCTCACGCTGCGTCCTCCTGCCAAGGATGGGCTAAAGAGTACGCGTCAAACGCGCCTAATTCAGCACGTGTGGACCCCGAATATGTGTTGGTCCGGACAATTCGCTGGCGGCCCGCCCCTAGACGCGGATGGCAAACTGGGCGACCGCCGGTTCACCCGGTCGCGCGCACCGGTAGCCGCCGCGGCGCAGGGCGTCGGTCGGCGCCGTCATCGGCTCGAAGCACATCACGTCCTCGGCGGTGGGCGCGAAGATCTGCGCCGCCGGGTACCCCTGCTCGAAGCGCACCTGTAGCCGGCGCCCGCCGCCCGACACCGCGAACACCGCGCCCTCGGGCACCCGATCGTAGGCGTCGTCGAAAGCCTTGTCGCCCAACGCCTCCTCGCGGGCCGCGGCGGGCTCGGACGCGCCGGTCGGCAGGCCCCGCTGGTCGAGCAACAGGTGCCGCAGCGGCGGGGTGTCGATCACCCACTCGGCGCGCGGCACGTCCGGCAGGCGCAGGTAGGGGTGGAAGCCGAAGCACAGCGGCACGGCCGTGTCGCCGGTCGCGCGGACCGTGGTGCGCACCGTCAGCGTCCGCTCGGCCAGCCGCACCGCCACCGTGAGCACGTGCGGGTACGGGAAGGTGGCCAGCAATCGCGGGTCGGCGGCGAAATCCAGCTCGGCCGTTAGCTCGTTGTCCGACTCGGCGGTGACCCGCCAGCCTCGGTGGCCCGCCAGCACGCCGTGGATCGGCAACCCGTTGGGGTCGGCGCGCACCCCGTTCTCGCCCGGCGTCAGCGTCGCCGTCACGCCCTCGGCGGTATAGGAGTTGTCGCCCAACCGGTTCGCCCACGGATACAGGATCGGGATGCCCATCGTCTTGCCCGCCGTCACGTAGGCGTCCAGCCCACGGCGTTGCCCGAGCAGCTCCACGCCGGCGTCGCTCAGCGAGGTGCCGATCATGCCCGCGTCGGGCACGAACTCCGCGGTCACCGCCGATTCCGGGTCGCGCAGGGTGACGACGCGCATGCTTACCTCCACAGTGGGTCGTGCTGAATACGTTCCGGCGGAGCGCCTTTGGCGATCAGGGCGGCCTTGGTGGCCCGCACCATCGCCGGCCCGCCGCAGACCAGGATCTGCCGGTCGCCCCAGCCGCCGTATTTGGTCACCACCTCGGGCAGCCGACCGGTCTGCCGCACGTGCAGGCCGCGCGGCGGCGTGCAATCGGGATAGTC
>NZ_LATC01000017.1:0-65022 GCF_001414075.1 Mycobacterium sp. UM_11
ACCAAGCTGCAGGAGGACCTGCCCGAGCAGCTCGCCGATCTGCTCGGGCAGGTCCTCCTGCAGCTTGGTCAGGCGAGCGCGGCTCTCCTCGACCCGGGTGCGGGTGTCGGCGCGCGTCTCCTCGGCGCGATCGCGCAGGTTCGCGATCAGCTCGTTGACCGTCGCCAGGGCCAGGTCGGCCGCGCCGAGGGCCGCGAGCAGCGGGGCCCGCAGATCTTCGATGTTGGTGTTGTCCGCCATGATGATTCCTTTCGTTACGGCGTTCTTGGGTGGTTGTTATTGGGAGACGAAGGGCGACGGTTCCCTGCTTGTCTGTGGGTCTATGCGTGCCGGCCAGAACGGGGAAGCTTCACTCGCCGTTGGATTCGGGGGCACACTCCTCGTTGCTCGGTTCGGTGGATTCGTTCTGTTGGGTGAACGACGTGTAGATGTCGAGCAGGATCTGCTTCTGGCGCTCGGTGATCGCGGTGTCGGTGATGATGGCGTCGCGCACCTGGCTCTTGTCGCTGGGCTCGAGGATCCCGGCCCGCACGTAGAGCACCTCGGCGGAAACCCGCAAGGCCTTGGCGATTTGGTTGAGCACGTCGGCGGACGGTTTGCGCAGTCCCCGCTCCACCTGGCTCAGATACGGATTGCTCACCCCGGACTTCTCGGCGAGCTGGCGCACCGAAACCTGCGCTTGTTCGCGCTGGGTCCGGATGAAGCTACCGATGTCCGAGGCCATGTCGGAGGCGGCGTTGGACACCTTGGCGGAGAGCTTCTCCTCGGGCGCCATGGCGTGCTCCTGGTCGGACGGTCGATCTGACGGCCCTCAGACTACTACAAGTGCTTGCTATTGCAAGCACTTGTTAGCACTACTAGAAAAGCAGCTGCGCGACGGCGTAGATCACCAGGCCGGCGAGCGAGCCGACGACCGTGCCGTTGATCCGGATGAACTGCAGGTCACGGCCCACGTGGAGCTCGATGCGCCGGCTGGCCTCCTCGGCGTCCCAGCGCTCGATGGTGTCGGTGATGATCGCTGTGATCTCCACCCCATACTGAGAAACCAGGTGCTGGGCCGCCCGGACGATCCAGTTGTCCACCTTGTCGCGCAGGTCGGCGTCGTCGCGCAGCGACTCCCCGATGCGGACCACCGTGTCGGCGATGCGGGTGCGCAGCGTGCTGGACGGGTCGTCCACGCCCTCGAGCACCAGCCGCTTCAGCGTCTTCCACGCCGTCGCCGCCGCGTTGGCGATCTCGTCGCGCGCCATCAGCTGTTCTTTGATCGCGTCGGCGCGCGCGATGGTGTCCGCGTCGTGTTGCAGGTCGTCGGCGAATTCGAATAGGAACCGGGTCGCCGACCGGCGCAGCTCGTGATCGGGATTGCGGCGCACCTTGTCGGTGAAGTCCATCAGCTCGCGGTGGATGCGGTCGCCGACCAGGTGGTCGATGAAGCGCGGCGACCAGGTCGGCGAATCCCGCTCGACCACCCGCTGGATCACCTCGCCGGCGTTCAGGGACCACTGGAAGGCGCGGTCGGCCAGCAATTGGATCAGCGCCTCCTGGCGGTTCTCGGCCAGCAGGGTCGCCAGCACCCGTCCGACCGGCGGCCCCCACTGCGGTTCGGCGATGCGGCGCACGATCATCCGGTCGATCACCTGCTGGACGTCGTCGTCGCGCAGCAGCTCCACCAGCACCCGCAGCACGGTGGCCGTCTCGCTGGCCACCCGCTGCGCGTGCGCGGGCTCCGACAGCCACTTGCCGAGCCGTCCGGGCACCTGCGCGTCCCGCAGCTTGGTCTCCACCACCGGCGGTGACAGGAAGTTCTCCCGCACGAAGGTTCCCAGCCCCTCCCCGAGCTGATCCTTCTTGCGCTTGATGATCGCGGTGTGCGGGATGGGGATGCCCAGCGGATGGCGGAACAGCGCCGTCACCGCGAACCAGTCGGCCAGCGCGCCGACCATCCCGGCCTCCGAGGCGGCGCCCACGTAACCGACCCAGGCGCCCAGGTTGGCGTGGGCCTGGGCCCATCGGCAGGCGAGGAACAGGCCGGTGGCGCCGATCAGGAAGCTCAGGGCCACGGCCTTCATCCGGCGCAGCGCCACCCGGCGCTCGGCGTCGGCCTGCGGGTCGGCACCGGCGAAGGACTCGGCTAACGACGCGTGCGGGCGCCCCGCAGCGGTCGACGAAATCAGTGCGTCCGGCCCCGTCGATCGAGGGGCCGGCGCTTCGCCTCGCGACGAGGCTCTGTGTACCACCCCACCATCATCTATCGAAGCGGCCGATTGATGCGACGACACTGCTCCCGGGCCCGCAGCGGCGCGCCGTCAGAGTTCGAAACAGGCCCGCACGCCGTAGTATCGAGTGCGTCTAGTGAATGGGATATCGGCGACAGTGGCAGAGCGAATGTTGGCTGTGGCGGCCAAGACGGATGGCCGCAAGCGACGCTGGCACCAGCACAAGGTGGAGCGCCGCAACGAGTTGGTAGACGGCACGATCGACGCGATCCGGCGCCTCGGCGGCACCATCAGCATGGACGACATCGCCGCGGAGATCGGCGTCTCGAAGACGGTGCTGTACCGCTACTTCGTCGACAAGAACGACCTGACCACCGCCGTGATGATGCGGTTCACGCAGACCACCCTGATCCCCAACATGGCCTCGGCGCTGACCTCCAACCTCGACGGCTTCGACCTGACCCGCGAGGTCATCCGGGTGTACGTGGAAACCGTCGCGAACGAACCCGAGCCGTACCGCTTCGTGATGGCCAACAGTTCGGGCAGCAAGAGCAAGGTGATCGCCGACTCCGAGCGGATCATCGCCCGCATGCTCGCGGTGCTGATGCGCCGCCGGATGCAACAGGCGGGGATGGACACCGGCGGCGCGGAGCCGTGGGCTTACCTGATCGTCGGCGGCGTCCAGCTGGCCACCCACTCCTGGATGTCCTACCCGCGCATGAGCCGCGACGAGCTGATCGACTACCTGACGATGCTGAGCTGGAACGCGCTGAAGGGGATCGTCGAGGTCGGTGGGTCGCTGGAGAAATTCCGCGAGGAGCCCCACCCGTCGCCGATCGTGCCGCCGCGGGGACACGAGGATTCGTCCCCGACGTAGCCGGCCCACGGTGCGGCGCCGGGGTCGCTCTTTTGTGCATTCGGGCCATGTCGTGTGACGCTATGAGCCGCTAGCGAAGACGACTCGCATCGCCGCGACGACTAGCATGCAGGGATGCACCGGGGGTGACGCAGGGCTGCGTCGTGCAGACCGGTCATCCCCGCCTCCGCATAACGAAAGGCTCTTCTCGACATGTCTGTGCAGCTCACGCCGCATTTTGGAAACGTGCAAGCCCACTACGACTTGTCCGACGACTTTTTCCGGCTGTTCCTGGACCCCACCCAGACCTACAGCTGCGCCTACTTCGAGCGGGACGACATGACGCTGGAAGAGGCGCAGCTCGCCAAGATCGACCTGGCGCTGGGCAAGCTGAAGCTCGAGCCCGGGATGACGCTGCTGGACATCGGCTGCGGCTGGGGCGCGACCATGCGGCGGGCCATCGAGAAGTACGACGTGAACGTCGTGGGCCTGACGCTGTCGGAGAACCAGGCCGAGCACGTGCAGAAGTCGTTCGACGAGATGGACACCCCGCGCACGCGGCGGGTGCTGCTGGAGGGTTGGGAGAAATTCCACGAGCCCGTCGACCGCATCGTGTCGATCGGGGCGTTCGAGCACTTCGGCCGCCAGCGCTACGGCCGCTTCTTCAAGATGGCCTACCAGGTGCTGCCGTCCGACGGAGTGATGTTGCTGCACACCATCGTTCGGCCCTCGTTCAAGGAGGCCCGGGCGCGCGGCATGACGCTGACCCACGAGATCGTGCACTTCTCGCAGTTCATCCTCACCGAGATCTTCCCGGGGGGCTGGCTGCCCACGCCGCAGACCGTCGGGGAGTACGCGGTGACGGCCGGCTTCGAGCTGACCCGGGTGCACTCGCTGCAGCTGCACTACGCGCGGACGCTTCAGATGTGGGCCACCGCCCTGCGGGCGAACCGCGAGGAGGCGATCGCCATCCAGTCGCAAGAGGTCTACGACCGGTACATGAAGTACCTGACCGGCTGCGCCAAGCTGTTCCGCCAGGGCTACACCGACGTCGACCAGTTCACGCTGGAAAAGTAGGCGCGGCAAGCGCTTTCGCGGCGCCCGCCGTCAGTACGTGTAGAAGCCCTGGCCGGTCTTCTTGCCCAGCCGGCCCGCCTCCACCATGCGCAGCAACAGCGGCGGCGGGCCGTACTGCGGCTCCTTGAATTCTTCGAACATCTTGTCCGCGATCAGTTTCAGGGTGTCCAGCCCCACCAGGTCGGACAGCCGCAGCGGGCCCATCGGGTGCGATAGCCCGGCGACGACCGCCTTGTCGACGTCTTCGATGGTGGCGAAACCTGCCTCCACCATGCGGATGGCCGACAGCAGGTAGGGCACCAGCAGCGCGTTCACCACGAAGCCGGACCGATCCGAACAGCGCACCACCTGCTTGCCCAGCACCGCGCTCGCGAACTCCTCGGTGCGCGCCGCGGCGGCCTCGTCGGTGACCAACGTGCAGACCAACTCGACCAGCGGCAGCACCGGCACCGGGTTGAAGAAGTGCAGCCCGAGCACGCGCTGCGGGTTCTTGGTGGCCGCTGCGATCTTCATGATCGGAATGCTGGAGGTGTTGGACGCCAGCACCGCGTCGGGATCGGTGATGGCGCGGTCGAGTTCGGCGAAGATCTCCGCCTTGACGGCCTCGTCCTCGACGATGGCCTCGATCACCAGCTGGCGGTCGGCGAGGTCCTTCAGATCGGTGGTGAAGGTGAGCTTGCTCAGCGCGCGGTCGCGCTCCCGCTCGGTCACCTTGCCCGCGCTGACGCCGCGCTCCAGCGATTTCACGATGCGGTTGCGTCCGGCGGTGATCAGGGCCTCGGTGGTCTCGAACACCGTCACGTCGACACCGGCGCGGACCGAGACCTCGGCGATGCCGGACCCCATCTGGCCGGCCCCGACCACCCCTACCCGCTGAATCGCTGCGTCGCTCACTGTCATCTCTTTCGGTGTCGTATCGTCTTGCACCGCAATAGGCCCCGCCCAGGTTCGCTGGGCGGGGCCAATGCTACTTCACGGTCAGCAGGCGCTGATTCGCACGATCTGGATCGCAGCGGTGCGATTTCGCGACTGCTCGGCTCCGCAGACGATCAGTGAAACTGACCCTCTTCGGTGGAGCCGGTCAGCGCGGTCGTCGACGAAGTGGGGTCGACGGTGGTGGCGATGCGGTCGAAGTATCCCGCACCGACCTCGCGCTGGTGCTTGGTCGCGGTGTAACCGCGCTCCTCGGCGTCGAACTCGCGCTCCTGCAGCTCGACGTACGCGGTCATCTGGTTGCGGGCGTAGCCGTAGGCCAGATCGAACATCGAGTAGTTCAGCGCGTGGAAGCCGGCCAGCGTGATGAACTGGAACTTGAATCCCATTGCGCCCAGCTCCTTTTGGAACTTGGCGATGGTCGCGTCGTCGAGGTGCTTCTTCCAGTTGAACGACGGCGAGCAGTTGTAGGCCAGCAGCTGGTCGGGGAACTCGGCCTTGACGCCCTCGGCGAACTTCGCCGCCAGCTCCAGGTCCGGGGTGCCGGTCTCCATCCAGATCAGGTCCGAGTACGGCGCGTAGGCCTTGGCCCGGGCGATGCAGGGCTCGAGGCCGTTGCGCACCCGGTAGAAGCCTTCCTTGGTCCGCTCACCGGTGATGAACGGCTGGTCGCGCTCGTCGACGTCCGAGGTGATCAGCGTGGCCGCCTCGGCGTCGGTCCGGGCGATCACGACGGTCGGCACGTCGGCCACGTCGGCCGCCAGGCGGGCCGAGGTCAACGTGCGGATGTGCTGCTGGGTCGGGATCAGCACCTTGCCACCGAGGTGACCACACTTCTTCTCCGAGGCGAGCTGGTCCTCCCAGTGCGAGCCCGCGACCCCCGCGGCGATCATCGCCTTCTGCAGCTCGTAGACGTTGAGCGCGCCACCGAAGCCCGCCTCGCCGTCGGCGACGATCGGCGCCAGCCAGTTCTCCACCGAGGTGTCACCCTCGACCTTGGCGATCTGGTCGGCGCGCAACAGCGCGTTGTTGATCCGGCGCACGACCTGCGGCACCGAGTTGGCCGGGTACAGGCTCTGGTCGGGGTAGGTGTGACCGGACAGGTTGGCGTCACCGGCGACCTGCCAACCCGACAGGTAGATGGCCTTAAGGCCGGCGCGGACCTGCTGGACGGCCATGTTGCCGGTCAGCGCGCCGAGCGCGTTGACGAACTCGAGGTCGTGCAACTGGCTCCAGAGGACCTCGGCGCCGCGGCGGGCCAGGGTGTTCTCCTCGACCACTGTGCCCTGCAGGGCGACGACGTCCTCGGCGCTGTAGGTGCGGGTGACACCCTTCCAGCGCGGGTTGGTGTCCCAGTCCTTCTTGATCTCTTCGGCGCTCTTGGGGGTGCCAACGGCAGACATTGGGCATGCTCCTTCAACGATCTTCACTACTGGTTAGGTGAACGCGTCACCGGCGGCAGCTAGAGGCTCAACTTCGCTGGTGTGCTAACTCGACGATGGCACAGCTGTTGACGCAGGTCCAGCCGTTTCATTTGCCAATTTCGGCAACGACTGCTCCCCATTTTGCGAATTTTGCGAAGTTGAACGGAAACTTAACCGTTTCAGAATCTACCGGTCAGTAACCCCATATCCGCAGGTCAGAATGGAAATTGACGGGGGTGAAGGTTGCCCTATCGGGTGAAGATCGCGGCGACCGCTTTGGCCTCGTCGCCGACCGCGTATGTGAGCGTTGTAACAGTGCGATCGGCCAGGTTGGGACCGAACTGATCGGTCGAACCGGGCGGGTGCACGTGCGAAATGATCTCCAGCTTGTCGCCGAGGGCCACCGGCGCCTCGTGCTCGATGGTGATCCGCAGGGGAAGCTGCATCAGCTCCAGGTGCGAGGCCAGGTAGTCCTCGATCACGCTCCAATACACCGAGTTGTTCATGTGGTCGAACAGGTCGATGTCGGTGACCCGGACCGGAAACTCGTGGATCTCCGAGGCGTCGTCCCGGCTGCCCGGCTTCAGGTAGCCCTTCCAGCGCAGCCGGTCGATCGACGTGGTCTTGTGCAGGCCGGCGAGGAAGTCGTCGGAGATGCGCGACGGCATCTGGGTCTCGCGGTTGATGTTGATCCAGAAGGCCTCGGACTCGATCAGGCCGCCCTTGCGCCCGTCGACGCGAACCCGCATCTCACACCAGCGGTTCGAGGTGCCCGAACACCACCGGCGGCAGCGCAGCATGTCCTGGAATTCGATCGGGCGGATCAGGTCGAGCATCGTGCGGCGGACGATCCAGAGCGGGTGTGTTTCCTCGAAGCCCATCTCGCGCAGCTGATCCTGCCCGATGTCCTGGATGTGCCGGCACGCCGCGTCCAGCCGCAACCGGCCGGTGCGGTCGATGTCGGCGACCCGCAGCGGCCATTCGCGGTCGAACACGTCGGGGTGCCCGTCGGGAACCGGCATCAGTTCTTTGTCCAGGCTCACGGCTTCGCTCCCCGTTTCCTCCTCGTGGGCACCCCAGGCCAGTCCTGGGGCCTCCGCAGCGAATCATGCCAACCACCTGGGTCAAAAACCAATTGCGACGCGGACGCCGCCCATGCGAACTCTGCCAACGTCCGCTTAGCAACCCCGGTACCCTGGGCGAAGTGTCCAAGACCTTCGTCGGCTCCCGCGTCCGCCAGCTGCGCAACGAGCGCGGGTTCTCTCAGGCCGGCCTGGCGCAGATGCTGGATATCTCGCCGAGCTACCTGAACCAGATCGAGCACGACGTTCGCCCCCTGACGGTGGCGGTGTTGCTGCGCATCACCGAGGTGTTCGGCGTGGATGCGACGTTCTTCGCCTCCCAGGACGACACCCGGCTGGTCGCCGAGCTGCGCGAGGTCACCCTGGACCGCGACCTGGACATCGACGTCGAGCCCGCCGAGGTGGCCGAGATGGTCGCCGCGCACCCCGGGCTGGCCCGGGCGGTGGTCAACCTGCACCGGCGCTACCGGATCACCACCGCGCAGCTGGCGGCCGCCACCGAGGAGCGGTTCTCCGACGGCAGCGGCAGCGGGTCGATCACCATGCCGCACGAGGAGGTCCGCGACTACTTCTACCAACGCCAGAACTATCTGCACGAGCTGGACACCGCCGCCGAAGACCTGACCATCCAGATGCGCATGCACCACGGCGACCTGGCTCGCGAGCTGAACCGCCGGCTGACCGAGGTGCACGGGGTGCACATCAACCGCCGCATCGATCTCGGCGACACCGTGCTGCACCGGTTCGACCCCGCCACCAAGACGCTGGAGATCAGCAACCACCTCTCGCTGGGGCAGCAGGTTTTCAAGATGGCCGCCGAGTTGGCCTACCTCGAATACGGCGACCTGATCGACGCCCTCGTAGCGGAGGGCAAGTTCACCAGCGACGAGTCGCACACCTTGGCCCGGCTGGGGCTGGCCAACTACTTCGCCGCGGCCGCGGTGCTGCCCTACCGCCAATTCCATGACGTCGCGGAGAATTTCCGTTACGACGTCGAGCGGCTGTCCTCCTTCTACTCGGTGAGTTACGAGACCATCGCGCACCGGCTTTCGACGCTGCAGCGGCCGTCGATGCGCGGCGTGCCGTTTTCGTTCGTCCGGGTGGATCGGGCCGGCAACATGTCAAAACGCCAGTCCGCCACCGGTTTTCACTTCTCGTCCAGCGGCGGCACCTGCCCGCTGTGGAACGTGTACGAGACGTTCGCCAACCCGGGCAAGATCCTGGTGCAGATCGCCCAGATGCCCGACGGCCGCAACTACATGTGGGTGGCCCGCACCGTGGAGCGCCGCGCCGCCCGGTATGGTCAGCCGGGTAAAACCTTCGCGATCGGGCTGGGCTGCGAGCTTCGCCACGCGCACCGGCTCGTCTACTCGGAAGGACTCGACTTGTCGGGTGATATCGCCACACCGATCGGCGCGGGCTGCCGCGTCTGCGAGCGCGACAACTGCCCGCAGCGGGCGTTCCCGGCGCTGGGGCGCGCCCTGGACCTGGACGAGCACCGCAGCACGGTCTCCCCGTACCTGGTGCAGCAACCGTGACCGCGCCTGAAAACGGCCGCATCCCGTCGGGGCGGTTGCGCGAACTCGGGCTGATCAACTGGATTCTCGCGAAGTCGGCCGCCCGCAAGGTCCGCGCGCCCGAGATGCACCTGTTCACCACGCTGGGCCAGAACAAGTTCCTGTTCCTGGTGTGGAGCATCTACAGCGGCCGCGTGCTGCGCGGCCGGCTGCCGGCGATCGACACCGAGCTGGTGATCCTGCGGGTCGCGCACCTGCGCTCGTGCGAATACGAGCTGCAGCACCATCGCCGGATGGCCGCCAGGCAGGGGCTCGACGCGGACCTGCAGGCCGCGATCTTCGCCTGGCCCGAGCGGCTGGAGCCGGTCGAGGCGCGGCTGACCGTGCGCCAGCAGGCGCTGCTGACCGCGACGGACGAGTTCGTCAAGGACCGCACCATCACCGACGCCACCTGGCAGCAGCTGGCCCAGCACCTGGACCGGCGTCAGCTGATCGAATTCTGCTTGCTGGCAAGCCAATACGACGGCCTGGCCGCGACCATGTCGGCCCTGGCAATCCCGCTGGACAACCCCCGCTAGGCCCTACCCGTCAGAGGTAGACGTTGGCGAACACGGCCAGCGTCAGCAGTAGCGGCGGCACCGGCAGCCCGAACCCGAAGCCCGACCACGCGTACTGTCGGCGCCGCCGCAGCAACGACGCCCACATCGTCGCGCAGACCGCCAGGGCGAGCGAGGCCAGTAACACCGTCGGCGCCCACTGCCCCACCGCCGCGTTGTCGTCGGCGATCGAAAAGGCAAGCAGCCACAGGACATAGCCCGCGGCGAGGCCGCCCACGGCCCCCAGAACGACGTCGCTGCGCATGGGTCCGTCAGAAGTTGATCATGTGGCCGGTCAGGCCGTGGAAGCACTCCTGCAGCGCCTCCGACATCGTCGGGTGCGTGTGCACGTTGCGCGCCAGCTCGGTAGCGGTCAGGTCCCACTTCTGCGCCAGCGTCAGCTCGGGCAGCAGCTCGGACACGTCGTGGCCGATCAGGTGCCCGCCCAGCAGCTCGAGGTGTTTCGCGTCGGCGATCAGCTTGACGAAGCCGCTGGGGTCGCCGAGGCCGTGCGCCTTGCCGTTGGCGGTGAACGGGAACTTGGCCACCACGACGTCGTAGCCCTCGTCGCGGGCCTGCTGCTCGGTCAGCCCGAAGCTGGCGACCTGGGGCTGGCAGAACGTCGCCCGCGGCAGCATCCGGTAGTCGCCCAGCGCCAAAGTCTCTGCGCCGGCGATGGTTTCGGCCGCCACCACGCCCATCGCCTCGGCCACGTGGGCCAACATCAGCTTGCCGGTGACGTCGCCGATGGCGTAGATGTGCGGAACGCTGGTCATCATGTAGTCGTTGATCCCGATGGCCTTGCGGTCGGTCAGCGCGACCCCGGTCTTCTCCAGCCCGAAGCCCTCGATGTTGGGCGCAAACCCGATGGCCTGCAACACCTTCGCGGCCTTGAGTTCCTGCTTCTCGCCGTCCTTGCTGACGGCGACGGTCACCTCGGAGCCGTTGTCGTCGATCGACTCGACCTTGGTTCCGGTGAGGATCTTGATGCCCAGCTTCTTGAACTGCTTCTCGATCTCCTTGGACACGTCGGCGTCCTCGTTGGGCAGCGCCCGCGGCAGGAACTCCACGATGGTCACGTCGACGCCGTAGTTCTTCAGCACGTAGCCGAACTCCATGCCGATCGCGCCGGCCCCGGCGATCACGATCGACTCGGGCAGCTCCCGGGACAGGATCTGCTCCTCGTAGGTGACCACGTTCTCCGACAACGAGGTCCCCGGCACCAGCCGGGTGCTGCTGCCGGTGGCGATGATGGCGTTGTCGAACGTGACGTTCTCGGTGCCGCCGTCGTTGAGCTCGACCGAGAGCGTGTTGGCGTCGGTGAACCGGCCGTAGCCGTGGATCTCGGTGATCTTGTTCTTCTTCATCAGGAAGTGCACGCCCGCAACCCGGCCCTCGGCCACCTTGCGGCTGCGGTCGAAGGCGGTGCCGTAATCGAAGGTCGCCTCGCCGTTCATGCCGAACGTCTTGGCCTCCTTGGTGAAGATGTGCACCAGCTCGGCGTTGCGCAGCAGCGCCTTGGACGGGATGCAGCCGACGTTGAGGCACACGCCGCCCCAGTACTTCGGCTCGACGACTGCGGTGTTCAGGCCGAGCTGTGCGGCGCGAATGGCTGCGACATATCCACCGGGACCGGCCCCGAGGACGACGACGTCAAAATGGGTCACGGCCCCTACCCTAATGGCCACCCGGGCCGGGCGTTAATACGGAACGACGCCCAGCAGGCAGTGGCCGACGCGCGCGCAGTGGTAGTAACCAGCCATGGGCGCCGCGGCGGCCAGGGCGGCGAACGGCCCCGACATCACCGCCAGCGACAGCGCCGAGACCAGCGGCCGGCCCTCCACCATGGCGAGCAGCACGCCGCCGACGGCGCACGCCACCACATACACCAGGACCGCGAACAACGCCGGCGTCTTGTCGGCGGCGTGGTACCACCAATAGAACAGGCCGAGCCCGACGACGGCCGCCACGAACCAGACGCCGAGGATGACCAACAGCAGCTTCCACCACTTGAGGTAGAGGTAGCGCCCGGGGACGGTGACCGGCTGCACGGGCACGACGGCGGATTCGGCCTCGTCATCGTCCGCCGCGACGGCCGGCTCGGCCGGTTCGTCCTTCGCGGCGGCCGGGTGCTCGCCGGTGTCGTCGTCGTCGGAGAAATCCGGCACCCACGACTGCGTCCCGGTGTCCTCCTCGGAATCGGAGAAGTCCGGCACCCATGACTGGGTCCCCGGGCTCGACGGGGTGTCCTCGTCAGCCACCGGCCGTCACCTGAAGGGCGACGAGCACGCCGAACCAGCCCGGCCCCACCGACAGGACGAACGCGCCCAGCATCGTCACCCATCGACGTCCGGAGAAGAGGACGGTCACCAGCCCGACCACGCTGGGGATGCCCACCACCAACGCCAGGGCGACGGCCGGGCGGACGTCCCCGTGGGCCGGGACGGCGAATCCCACCCCCGCCAGCAGCCCGAGGGCGGCGCCAATCAGCATGGCGCCGGCCAATAGTCGCGGGCGCGGCAGCGGGATCACACTTTCGACACTACTGCGGTCACCGACCCGGAGGGCACGTTCGCAGCGCCGCGTCGGCCACCACCCGGCCGCGCGCCGACGGGCGCTCGCCGCGCTCGTAATCGGCGCCGGTGATCACCGGCGCGGCCCGCAGCCCGGCCTGCTCGTCGTCGCTGAAGACCCGGCCGCGCGACAGGAACCGCAGCCCGTCGGGCGCCTCCAGGCTGAAGCCGCCGCCGCGGCCGGGGACCACGTCGATCACCAGCTGGGTGTGCTTCCAGGTCTCGTACTGCGGGCCCGAAATCCACACCGGCACCCCGTCACCGACGTCGAGGACGCCGAGCAGGACGTCGCGGTCACCGACCAGAAAGTCCCCGCGCGGGTAGCACATCGGCGACGACCCGTCGCAGCAGCCGCCGGACTGGTGGAACATCACCGGGCCGTGCCGCTGTTGCAGTCGCTCCAGCAGTTCGGCGGCGGGGGCGGTGATGACCACCCCGGTGACGGGGTCCGGAGCCATCAGAAGAAACCGAGCGCCTTGTCCGAGTAGGACACCAGCATGTTCTTGGTCTGCTGGTAGTGCTCGAGCGCCATCTTGTGGCACTCGCGCCCGAAGCCGGACAGCTTGTAACCGCCGAACGCCGCGTGCGGCGGATACACGTGGTAGCAGTTGACCCACACCCGGCCGGCCTGGATGTCGCGGCCGGCCCGGTAGGCGGTGTTGCCGTCGCGGCTCCAAACGCCCGCGCCCAGGCCGTAGAGGGTGTCGTTGGCCATCGCGATCGCGTCGTCGTAGTCGGCGAACGGCGCCACCGCCACCACCGGCCCGAAGATCTCCTCCTGGAAGATCCGCATGCCGTTGTTGCCCGAGAAGATCGTCGGCTGCATGTAGTAGCCGCCGGACAGGTCGCCGCCGAGCTCGGCCCGCTCGCCGCCGGTGATCACCTTGGCGCCCTCGTCCTGGCCGATCGCGATGTAGGACAGGATCTTTTCCAACTGGTCGTTCGACGCCTGCGACCCCAGCATGGTTTCGCTGTCCAGCGGGTCGCCCTGGCGGACCGCCTTGGTCCGGATGGCGGCCAGCTCGAGGAACTCGTCGTAGATGTCGGCCTGGATCAGGCTGCGCGACGGGCAGGTGCACACCTCGCCCTGGTTGAGGGCGAACATGGTGAAGCCCTCGAGCGCCTTATCCTGGAAGTCGTCGCCGCGCGCCATCACGTCGTTGAAGAAGATGTTGGGGCTCTTGCCGCCCAGCTCCAGGGTCACCGGGATCAGGTTCTGGGAGGCGTATTGCATGATCAGCCGCCCGGTGGTGGTCTCGCCGGTGAACGCGATCTTGGCGATCCGGTTGCTCGAGGCCAGCGGCTTGCCGGCCTCCGCGCCGAACCCGTTGACCACGTTGACCACTCCGGCGGGCAGCAGGTCCCCGATGAGCGACATCAGGTAGAGCACCGAGGCCGGGGTCTGCTCGGCGGGCTTGAGCACCACCGCGTTGCCGGCGGCGAGGGCGGGCGCCAGCTTCCAGGCGGCCATCAGGATCGGGAAGTTCCACGGAATGATCTGCCCGACCACGCCGAGCGGCTCGTGGAAGTGGTAGGCGACGGTGTCGTCGTCGATCTGGGACAGCGAACCCTCCTGCGCGCGCAGCGCCGCCGCGAAATACCGGAAATGGTCGGCCGCCAACGGGATGTCGGCGGCCAGCGCCTCGCGCACCGGTTTGCCGTTGTCCCACACCTCGGCGACGGCCAGCGCCGCCGTGTGCTCGTCGATGCGGTCCGCGATCTTGGTCAAAATGGCCGCCCGCTCGGCGGGGGCGGCCTTGCCCCAGGCCGGGGCCGCCGCGTGGGCGGCGTCGAGCGCCTTGTCCACGTCGGTCTCGTCGGAGCGCGGTATCTCGCAGAACGGTTGGCCGGTCACCGGTGAGGGGTTCTCGAAATAGCGGCCGGCCGCCGGGGCGACCCACTGGCCCCCGATGAAGTTCTCGTACCGGGATTCGTACGACATCAGCGCCCCGGCAGCACCCGGACGTGCGAAAACAGTCATCTGCTGCGCTCCTCGTCTCGCCTGTGTAATACACCTCACAGTACCGCCGCGGGCCACAATGGCAGCCATGACGTCACACGCCGCCGCCACCCCCGAGGACCCGCAAGACCCCTACCTGTGGCTCGAGGATGTCACCGGCGACGAGGCCCTGGACTGGGTGCGCGCGCGCAACGAACCGACGCTGGCCAAGTTCCGCGACGAGGCTTTCGAGCGGATGCGCACCGAGGCGCTCGAGGTGCTCGACACCGACGCCCGCATCCCGTACGTGGTCCGCCGCGGCGAGCACCTGTACAACTTCTGGCGCGACGCCGCCAACCCGCGCGGCGTGTGGCGGCGCACCACGCTGGACAGCTACCGCACCGATTCCCCGGAGTGGGACGTGCTGATCGACGTAGATGAACTGGGGCGCGCTGACAATGAGAAGTGGGTGTGGGCCGGCGCCGGCGTCATCGAACCCGAGTACACCCGCGCCCTGGTCGCGCTGTCCCGGGGCGGCTCGGACGCCTCCGTCGTGCGCGAATTCGACATGACGGCAAGGGAATTCCTCGACGACGGATTTCAGCTGCCGGAGGCCAAGTCGCAGCTGAGCTGGGTGGACCTCGATACCGTGCTGGTGGGCACGGACTTCGGCGACGGCTCGCTGACCGACTCGGGCTACCCGCGGGTGATCAAGCGGTGGCGCCGGGGCACGCCGCTGACCGAGGCCGAGACCGTGTTCGAGGGCGACCGCACCGACGTCCGAGTCTCGGCGTCGGTGGATCGCACCCCCGGCTTCGAGCGCACCCTGCTCGGGCGCGCCCTCGACTTCTGGAACGAAGAGGTCTACGAGTTGCGGGGCTCCGAGCTGATCCGGATCGACGCCCCCACCGACGCGAGCCTGTCGATACACCGCGAATGGCTGTTGATCGAGCTGCGCACCGAATGGTTCTACGGCGCCGACAGCTATCCGGCCGGCGCCCTGCTGGCGGCCAACTACGACGAATTCCTCGCGGGCACAGCCCAATTGACTCCTGTGTTCGCACCCGACGAACACACCGCGTTGAATCACTACGCCTGGACGCGCGACCACCTGCTGATGGTCACCCTCGCCGACGTGGCCAGCCGCGTGGAAATCGTCACGCCAGGAAACTGGCGCCGCGAGCCGATCCCGGGCATCCCGGATGCGACCAACACCGTCGTGGTCACCGCCGACGACACCGGCGACGAGTTCTTCTTGGACTCCAGCGGATTCGTCACACCGTCGCGGCTCATGCGCGGCACCGGCCCCGGCCCGCTCGAACGGATCAAGTCCGCGCCGGCCTTCTTCGACGCCGAAAACATGGCGGTGGCACAGCATTTCGTGCCCTCGCAGGACGGCACGCCGATCCCCTACTTCGTGGTGCGCCCCGCCGACGCGCGCGGCCCCGGCCCGACCATGCTGTACGGCTACGGCGGCTTCGAATCGTCCAACACCCCGGCCTACAGCGGGGTGCTCGGCCGGCTGTGGCTGGCCCGCGGCGGCACCTACGTGCTCGCCAACATTCGCGGCGGCGGCGAATACGGGCCCGGCTGGCACACCCAGGCGATGCGCGAGGGCCGGCACAAGGTGGCCGAGGATTTCGCTGCGGTGGCAACCGATTTGGTGGAACGCGGCATCACGACCGTTGACCAGCTCGGCGCGCAGGGCGGCAGCAACGGCGGCCTGTTGATGGGCATCATGCTGACCCAGTACCCGGAGAGATTCGGCGCGCTGGTCTGCAGCGTGCCGCTGCTGGACATGAAGCGCTACCACCTGTTGCTCGCCGGCGCGTCGTGGATGGCCGAGTACGGCGACCCGGACAACCCGCAGGACTGGGCCTTCATCTCCGAATACTCGCCCTACCAGAACATTTCGTCGACGCGCCACTACCCACCGGTGCTGATGACCACGTCCACCCGCGACGATCGGGTCCATCCGGGGCACGCGCGCAAGATGACGGCGGCGCTGCAGGCCGCCGGGCACCGGGTCTTCTACTACGAGAACATCGAGGGCGGTCACGCCGGGGCGGCCGACAACGAACAGGTCGCGTTCAAGTCCGCCCTGACCTACTCGTTCCTCTGGCGGATGCTGGGCCCATAGGATCGTGGCGTGTCAGCGACCCAACGCATCGAACTCACCCTGCTGGCGACCGGGCTGATCTTCGTCCTGGTTTCGGCGGCGCAGGCACGCTACCGATTCATCGGCGACCGCCGCGCCGGCCGGCGGTTCTACTGGGCGACCGCGGCGATCGGCACCGTCTGCTTCGCGATCGGCACGGGCCGGCTCTGGCCCAACGCCGTCTGCGTGGCGCTGATCTTCTCCGGCCTGATCGTCATGTCGGCCTACCTGACGACGCCCTACCTGAAGATCGGCGACCGCATCTACGCGTCGTCACCGGAAAACCGTCAGCCCGACCCCTAGGGAAGCCATGCCGACACCCGACTTCGAGACGCTGCTGTACACCACGGCCGGCGCGGTTGCCACCATCACGCTGAACCGTCCGGAGCAGCTCAACACCATCGTGCCGCCCATGCCGGACGAGATCGAGGATGCGATTGGGTTGGCCGAGCGCGACCCGGCCGTCAAGGTCATCGTGTTGCGCGGCGCCGGCCGGGCGTTCTCCGGCGGCTACGACTTCGGCGGCGGCTTCCAGCACTGGGGCGACGCCATGATGACCGACGGTCGATGGGACCCCGGCAAGGACTTCGCGATGGTCAGCTCCCGCGAGACCGGGCCGACGCAGAAGTTCATGGCCATCTGGCGCGCCTCCAAGCCGGTCATCGCCCAGGTGCACGGCTGGTGCGTCGGTGGGGCCAGCGACTACGCGCTGTGCGCCGACCTGGTCATCGCCAGCAACGACGCGGTGATCGGCACCCCGTACAGCCGGATGTGGGGTGCGTACCTGAGCGGGATGTGGCTCTACCGGCTCAGTTTCGCCAAGGTCAAGTGGCATTCGCTGACCGGGCGCCCGCTGACCGGGGTGCAGGCGGCCGAGATCGAGCTGATCAACGAGGCGGTGCCGTTCGAACGGCTCGAGGCGCGGGTCGCGGAGGTCGCCGCCGAGCTGGCCCGGATCCCGTTGTCGCAGCTGCAGGCGCAGAAGCTGATCGTCAACCAGGCCTACGAGAACATGGGGCTGGCGTCCACGCAGACGCTCGGCGGCATTCTCGACGGCCTGATGCGCAACACCCCGGACGCCCTCGACTTCATCACCACCGCCCAGACCCGGGGCGTGCGCGCGGCGGTCGAGCGCCGCGACGGTCCGTTCGGCGACTACAGCCAGGCCCCGCCGGAGCTGCGGCCCGACCCCACACACGTCATCGTGCCTGATCGGGACCAATGCTGAGCTGACCTAGGAATTCTGTACCGGCGGCCAAAAAGTGTTACCGTAGTTCCTATGTCTCGGCTGAGTTCTGGCCTGCGTGCAGGCGTCGCTGTCCTCGCCCTGGGTATCGCCGCCACGGCGTTCCCGAAAACGGCCCTGGCCGATTCCACCGAGGACTTCCCGATCCCGCGCAGGATGATCAACACCACCTGCGACGCCGAGCAGATCATGGCGGCCACCCGCGACACCAGCCCGGTGTACTACCAGCGCTACATGATCGACTTCAACAACCACCCGAACGTTCAGCAGGCGACCATCGACAAGGTGCACTGGTTCTACTCGCTGTCACCCGAGGACCGCCGGACGTATTCCGAGAACTTCTACAACAACGACCCGCTGTGGTACGCGTGGCCGAACCACATGAAGCTGTTCTTCAACAACAAGGGCGTCGTCGCCAAGTCGACCGACGTGTGCGCCCAATACCCGCCCGGCGACATGTCAGTGTGGAACTGGGCCTAACGGCTTAACAATTCGCGCGCCGTAGAAGATCAGCGCGGCTGTACCACCCCGCCCGGCGGGCGCTCGTCGACGTTCCTCAGGAGCAATTCGCGCACGGCGGGACGCGGTCCGTACGGTCGCAGCATGGTGCTGGCCGGGCGTGGCCGCACGTGCTGCGGCCACCAGAACCAGCGCCCGAGCAAGGTGGCCAGCGACGGCGTCATGAACGACCGCACGATCAAGGTGTCGAACAACAGACCCAGCGCGATCGTCGTCCCCACCTGGGCCATCACCAGCAGCGGGCTGAACATGAACGTGGCCATGGTCGCGGCGAACACCAGCCCGGCGGAGGTCACCACCGAGCCCGAACCGGCCATCGCGCGGATCGTCCCCGTTCTGAGCCCGGCGTGGATTTCCTCCTTGAACCGCGATATCAACAGCAGGTTGTAGTCCGAGCCGACCGCCAGCAGCAGGATGATCGCCATCGCCAGCACCATCCAGTGCAACTTCATGCCCAGGATGTACTGCCATAGGAGCACGGAGAGTCCGAACGAGGCGCCCAGTGACAGCAACACCGTACCGACGATCACCAGGGCCGCCACGACGCTTCGGGTGATCACCAACATGATGATGAAAATCAGTGTGGCCGCGGCAATTCCGGCGATCAGCAGGTCGATGTCGGAGCCGTCGTGCATGTCCTTGTAGGTCGCGGCGGTGCCGCCGAGGTAGACCTTGGAGCCCTCCCAGGGCGTGCCCTTGATGGCCTCGTGCACGGCCTGCTTGATCGGTTCGATGTGGCTGATGCCTTCGGGACTCGCCGGGTCACCCTCATGGGAGATGATCAACCGGACGGCGTGCCCATCCGGCGAGATGAAATTTTTGAGACCCCGTGCGAAGTCCGGGCTCTTGAACGCCTCCGGCGGAAGGTAGAACGTGTCGTCGTTCTTGGCTTTGTCGAAGGCGTCGCCTTGCGCGGTGGCGTTGTCCGCCTGCGCTTTCGACTGTTCGTTGAGGCCCATGGTGGTCGCGTAGTTCGACATGATGGTGTCGAGGTTGCGCTGCTGACTCTCGATCTGCGGCGGGATGAGCGCCACCAACTGCGGCTGAATCCGATCCAGCTTGTCCAGGTTCGCGCTGAGCTCCACGATGTTCTGGGCCACCTGGTCGATGCCGTCAAGCGCGTTGAAGACCGACCGTAGCGCCCAGCAGACCGGGATGTCGTAGCAGTGCCGCTCCCAGTAGAAAAAGCTGCGGATCGGCCGCAAGAAGTCGTCGAAGTTGGCGATGTCGTCGCGCAACGCCTCGGTGATCTTCACGGTTTCTTTTGTGAGCCTGGTGGTTTCATGCGTCGTGTTGCTGAGGTCCTGGGTCACCCGCATCTGTTCGTGCAGGGTGGCCATCGTCTTCTTCAGCTCGTCCGCCTGCTTGAGCAGGTTGTTCGCCTGCTCCTCCTGATAGTGCTGGGTCTGGATCCGACCCGCGGCTTGTGCACTCATCTGAAAACCGAGGGTGCTGTGGTCCAGCGGCGTGCCCAGCGGCCGGGTGATGGTCTGCACCCGGCCGATACCGGGGATGTGGAAGACCGCCTTGGCAACCTTGTCCAGGACGAGGAAATCGGCCGGGTTACGCAGGTCGTGGTCGGTCTCGATCATCAACAACTCAGGATTGAGCCGAGCCTGGTCGAAGTGCCGATCCGCGGCGGCATAACCGACGTTGGCCGGGGTGTCCGCCGGCAGGAAGTGTCGGTTGTCGTAGTCCGTCTTGTACCCGGGCAGGGCGAGCAGACCGACCAACGCGATGCCGATGGTCACCGCGAGAACCGGTGCGGGCCAACGGACGACGGCGGTGCCGATGCGACGCCAGCCCCGGGTCTGCAGCTTGCGCTTCGGATCCATGAGCTTGAAGAACGAGGCCACCGTCAGTATCGCCGGGGCCAGCGTCAAAGCCGCCAGCACCGCGACCAGCATGCCGACCGCGCACGGCACCCCGAGCGACTGGAAGTACGGCAGCCGGCAGAAGCTCAGGCAGTACATCGCGCCGGCGATCGTCAGGCCCGATCCCAGCACGACGTGCGCGGTGCTGTGGAACATCGTGTAGAACGCTTGCTCGCGGGTCTCGCCCAGACCGCGTGCCTCGTGGTAGCGGCCGACCACGAAGATCGCGTAATCCGTCCCGGCTGCTATCGCCATCAGCACCAGCATGTTGTTGGCGAAGGTCGACAGCCCCATGATGCCGTAGTTACCGAGCGTCGCGACGACACCGCGGGCCGCCGCCAGCTCGATGAACACCATGGCCAGCATGATCAGAACGATGCTGATCTTCCGATAGACGATCAGCAGCATCACGATGATCACCAAAAAGGTGACAAGGGTGACGAGCATGACGCCCTTCTCACCCGCGTGGGACTGGTCGGCGAACAGCGGACCGGCGCCGGTCACATACGCCTTGATTCCCGGCGGCGCGGGCACCGAGTCCACGATCTTGCGGACGGCAAGGGCAGACTCGTTCGCCAGCCCGCCGCCCATGTTGCCGACGAGGTAGACCTGGACGTACGCGGCCTTCTGGTCGTGGCTCTGGGAACCCGCCGCCGTCAGCGGATCGCTCCAGAAATCCTGGACGTGCTGAACGTGTTTCTTGTCTTGCTCTACGCGCCTGACGATTTCGTCGTAGTAGCTGTGCGCTTCGGCCCCGAGTGGCTTGTCGCCCTCCAGCAAGATCATGGCCGAGTTGTCGGAGTTGAACTCTTTGAAGGTCGATCCGACCTTCATCATCGACTGAAAGGACGCCGCGTCCGTCGGGCTCATCGACACCGAGTGGGTTTTGGCGACGACCTCCAGCTGCGGGGCCACGGTGTTGGTGACGAACACGATGCCCAACCACACCAGGACGATCGGCAGCGCCAGCCGGTGGATCATCCGCGGCAGGAACGGCGGGATCAGCGGCTGCGAGATTGGCGGCGCGGCGAAATCAGCCTCGGCTGGCTCGCTCATGCGGACTTGTCCAGGCAGTAGACGAAGGCGTTCACGGTTTGGGTGGGATCCGAGCGGTTCGGAGTCTTGATGACGTCACCGCTCCCGTCGTGCTTGTTCACCACGAATTGGCAGGCGATCCAACTGCCGTCGCCTTGCGCCACCAGGTTTGCCGGGATGCCGGGCTTCGTTGAACTCAATACTTTGCTCCAGGGCAAGGGCACGTTGAGGGCCTGCTGTGGATGGGAGTTTTCGTCGAGGTAGTTGATGGTTGCCGTGCTGCCCGGTGGGCCCCAGACCTGGAGCGTGATCGTCTTGGCGTTGAACTCGTCGAGGACCTCGCCCGAGGTGCCACCACCGAACGAACCTTTGTGAACGCCGAATACGCCGTGCAATCGGTATACGACGAATCCCGACAGCGCGACAACAGCCGCGATCGTGAGCACCAACCAGAAACGCGCGAACAGGCCTTTTAGGCCCTTCTTCTTGGCGCGCTGCGGAGCGAGGTTTTCGCCCTCCCCGCCAGTCGAGCCCGCCCTCAGCGGCTCGGTCCTAGGCTCAGTCGTCGTCATGGGCACTCCGAGTCCTTCCCCCTGATCATGGCTTCTCCGCGATGAGACCGACGCACGTCGCGGTCAGCAGCCGGGTGAGGGCCGACGCGAAGTCCAGATTCCATTCCGGCGGAATCACTTCCGGCTCCTCGGCATAGGCGTCGTTGAGGCGCTCCGGCGGGTTGGCGACCTGCCACAGCGTGGCCGCCAGCGAGTACGCCGCGAGCAAGATGTCGAGCGACCCCGAGCGGCCGAGTTCCGGCAGCGCGCTCTCGATGGAATCGGCGAGCGAGAGCGTGGCGGCGGTGCTGATGCGCTTGACCTCGACGACCCGCTCGACGTCCACCTCGTGTTCGAGGTGCAGGTGCAGGTTCGCCAGCAGGTCGCAGAAGAGCGGGTCCTGGGCCAGGGCGTCGGCCAGCGTCTCGGCGATCTGCGACGGCGACTTCCGGCCGGGCTGGGCCAGTTTCTCGGACACGGTGTTCGACCAGCGCACCCAGCCCTCGGCGGACAGGTGCAGGAGGACTTCCTTGTGCGAGGTGAAGTAGCGGCGCACGGCCGAGTAGTGAATGCCGGCGCGGCTGGCGACGGCGGTCAACGTGACCGAGGCGACGCCCGTCTCGAGCGCCAGCGAACGCGCGGCTTCCACGAGTGCCTCCGCACGTTGGCGCTTCTTCTCCTCGGTGCGGGCACGCTGGAAAGTCAACTGCGCCACCGACAGAGCGTAACGCACATTGTGTGATTTGTATAACGCACGCCGTGTGATTTGTGCCAGGTCACCGCGGCGCGCCGCGGGCGGGCAACCGCGTCGGTGTCAAGCCTTGGGCGGCAAGCCTTTTCGCAAGCTGCCGAGCATCGCGGCGACCACCCCGGCGACCACCAGCGCGGCCCCGGTCAGCAGCGTCAGGTTGAGCCATTCGTGCAGCCCCGCCTCGGCGCGGCCGACCATCACCTCGGCGATGCGGCGGATATCGCCGGTGGTGCGGTTGAGCGCGTCGTTGACGTACCGGTGGGCGATCTCGATGCCCGCCCAGCCGCCGGCGCCGACCAGCAGCGCGGAGATGCCCAGGCTGGTGAGCGCCTTGCCGCGGCGGCGGGCGACGGCCAGCGTCAGCACCGCGCAGACGACGCTGAGCGCGGCCGCCCCGATGCTCACCCAGGGGCACCAGGTGGCGAGCGGGCGCAGCTGCCCCTGCCGCAGCGATCGCGGCGGCGATGCGGTCAACGGAACGGTAAGCGTCGCAGGCACTTTCACGTTGTGGCTGCTCAGGATCCGCTGCAGCGACGGGTCCTGCAGCATCGGGGCCACGTCGATCTCCCAGGCCTCGCCGGCGCCGTCGGCGGCGAACAACCAGCGGTGCGCGGCCCGGTTCGCCCCGGCGAACAGCCCCGGAAACGCCGGCCCGGCCGTGAACGCGGCGGCGGCCCGGTGCACCTCCGCGCCGTCGACCGGGCGGCCTCCGCCGCTGTGCTCGGCGATGAGCGCCGTCGCGCGGCCGGTCAGTTCATTCGCGGCGGCGGCCTGCAGCGCGCGGTCCGTCGCGGCCCTCTGGGCCAGCGCCGCGTAGCCGCCCTCGCTGACGACGTTGAGCTGCAGCCACGCCGCCGGGATCGCGACCGCCAGCGCGACGGTGGTGGCCAGCCACAGCACCGCCCGGAGCACCGCGGCCAGGAAGCGCACGCCGGAAAACCCTAGGGCGCGATGCCGCGAACGTAAGCGGCCTGCCCGAGGTGTTGGGCACAGTCGTCGATGATGCTGACCAATCGCGCGCTGGCCGTCACCGGCGGATCCCAGTTGGTGTCGACCACCCGCTCCAGCTCGCCCGCGGTCACGCCGGCGACGTATTCAAGAGTGAGCTCGTGCACCGCGTGGTAGTACGCGGACAGCAGGTCCGCGGGCGCCTTGACCTTCCCGACCTGCTCGGGCTTGTGCCCGTAGCCGGTGTCGTTGCGCGGCAGGTCCAGCCCGAACCGGTCCACCCAGCCGTCGCGCAGCCACACCTGCTCGACGCCGGCCACGTCGGCCAGCTGGACGTCCTGCACCCGCGCGCTGTGCCAGAGCAACCAGGCGATGCTGTTGGCGTCGGGCGTCGCGCGATAGTCGGCGACCTCGTCGGTCAACCCGTCGGCGATGTCGTCGACGTGTTCGATCAACCGGGTGAAGGCGTCGCGGAGCAGTTCTTGGACGGCGGCATCGGGGCTGGAGGTGTTGGCCATACAGCGACACTAGATCCTGGCACGACCCACCGGCGCGGTCGTAGATTGTTTGGATGACGTACGACCTGATCATCCGCAATGGCACCATCGTCGACGGTCTGGGCGGTGAGCCGTACGTCGGCGACGTCGCGGTGCGAGACGGCCTCATCGCGGCGGTCGGCCACGTCAACGGCGAGAACGCGGACCGCGAGATCGACGCGACCGGGCTGCTGGTCACCCCCGGCTTCATCGACCTGCACACCCACTACGACGGCCAGTCCATCTGGTCGGAACGCCTGACCCCGTCGTCGGCGCACGGCGTGACCACGGTGGTGATGGGCAACTGCGGCGTCGGCTTCGCCCCGTGCCGCCAGGAGGACCACGACGTGCTCGTCGACGTGATGGCCGGGGTCGAGGACATCCCCGGCGTGGTCATGACCGACGGCCTGCCCTGGACGTGGGAGACGTTCCCCGAATACCTGGACGCGCTGGACTCGGGCAAGCGTGACATCGACGTGGCGGCGTACCTGCCGCACTCGCCGCTGCGGGTCTACGTGATGGGCCAGCGCGGCGCCAACCGCGAACCCGCCACCGCCGAAGACCTGGCCAAGATGCGGGCGCTGGCCAAGGAGGCGGTCGAGGTCGGAGCGCTGGGCTTCGCGTCGTCCCGGCTGACCATCCACAAGACCGAAAGCGGTTCGCCCATCCCGAGTTACGACGCCGCCCGGGAGGAGATCGAGGAGATCTCCCGCGGGGTCGTCGACGGCGGCGGGGGCCTGCTGCAGTTCGTGCCGGACATCCCCGCCGGTGGCTACGAGCCCGTGCTGCAGACGGTGTTCGACGTGGCCGAGGACGTCGGCCTGCCGCTGACGTTCACGCTGGTTGTCGCGAATGCCGGCGACCCGACGTGGCCGGACGCCATCACGATGATCGAGAAGGCGAATTCACGGGCGGGCTCCGACGGCCCGCAGATCACCGCGCAGCTGCTGCCGCGCCCCATCGGCCTGATCATCGGGCTGCAGCTGACCGCCAACCCGTTCGTGCTCTACCCCAGCTACCGCGAGATCGCGCACCTGCCGCTGGCCGAGCGGGTCGCCGAGATGCGCAAGCCGGAGGTGCGCGCCCGCATCCTGGCCGACAAGCCCGGCGCCGGCCACCCGATCCTGTACGTGGCGCAGATGTGGGACTGGATCTTCCCGCTGGGCGACAACCCGGACTACGAGCCGAACCCGGCGGACAGCATCGGTGCCCGGGCGCGGGCCAAGGGGGTGGCACCGATGGAGGAGGCCTACGACCGGCTGCTCGACGACGACGGCCGCGCCATGCTGTTGGTGGCCACCAGCAACCTGCAGGGCAACTCGCTGGACACCGTCGGCGAGCTGCTGCACCGCGACGACGTGATCCTGGGGCTCGGCGACGGCGGCGCCCACTACGGGATGATCTGCGACGCCAGTTACTCGACGTATTTCCTGGCGCACTGGGCGCGCGACCGCAAATCGGGGCGGTTCACCGTGCCGGCGGCGGTCCGGGAGCTGACGTCGGTGCCCGCCGGGGTCGCGGGGCTGGGCGACCGGGGCCGCATCGCCGTCGGGTACAAGGCCGACCTCAACGTCATCGACCACGCGGCGTTGCGCCTGCACAAGCCCGTTATCAGCTACGACCTGCCGGCCGGGGGGCGGCGCCTGGACCAGACCGCAGACGGGTACGTCGCGACGATCGTGGCCGGACAAGTGATCGCGGAGAACGGCGTCCCCACCGACGCCCGTCCAGGCAAGTTGGTGCGGGGGCGGCAAACTTGCCCGGTACCCGCGCAATAACGCCACCAAAGCGGCCGAATCCCGGGTAAGTTGAGCCGGTGACGAGCCCGCATTTTGCGTGGTTGCCGCCAGAAGTCAACTCGGCACGAATCTATGAGGGTCCCGGAGCCGGGCCGCTGCTTGCTGCCGCGGAAGCGTGGGACGGGTTGGCCGAGGACCTGGCATCGTCAGCATCGTCGTTTTCTTCGGTCACGTCAAATCTTGCCAACGGATCCTGGCAGGGGCCGTCGTCGGCGGCGATGATGGCGCTCGCCACGCATTACGTCAGCTGGCTCAGCGCGGCGGCCGCGCAGGCCGAGGCGGTGTCCAGCCAGGCCTCGGCCGTCGCGGCCGCGTTCGAGGGGGCGCTGGCGGCCACCGTGCAGCCCGCGGTGGTCGCGGCCAACCGCGCGCTGGCGCAGGCGTTGTCGGCCACCAACTGGCTGGGCCAGAACACCCCGGCGATCGCCGACATCGAGGCCGCCTACGACCAGATGTGGGCCTCGGACGTCGAGGCGATGTACGGCTACCACGCCGACGCGTCGGCGGCCGTGGAGAAGCTGGCGCCCTGGCAGCAGGTGCTGCAAAACCTCGGTTTCCACTTCAACAGCAGCGGCCAGCTCACGTTCGGCCTGCCGGCGGCGCGGGTTCCGCGCACGCTGTAGCGGCCCGGCCCGGGCCTATCCTGAGCATCATGCGCACGAAGAAGAGCGTGGACTTCGAGCGGCTCGCCGCCGCTCTTCCCGACTACCCGTACGCCTACCTGGTCACCGTCGACGACGACTACCGCGTGCACACCGTGACGGTCGAGCCGCAGCTGCGCGAGGCCACGCTCGACATCGGGCTCATCGGCGGCCGCACCCAACAGAATCTGGCCCGGCGCCGCGACGTCACGCTGCTGTGGCCCCCGGCCGAAGCGGGCGGCTACTCGCTGATCGTCGACGGCACGGCCGAGGTGACCGAGGCCGGGGACGCCGTTCGCCTAGGCGTCGTGCCCACCCGCGCGCTGCTGCACCGCGACGCCGACCCCGACTCGCCGGAGGCGGCCAAGGGTTGCCTGCACGACTGCGTGGTGTTCTCCAAGTGAGCCGCGTCGCTCCGCTCGCCCCGCCGTGGAGCGAGGAAGATGCCGCTGGCATCAACAGCTGGGGTCATCCGGACCGCACCTACGAGCCGCTGCTGTTGGTGCGCTGCCTGCAGCGCCACCCGGCGCTGGCCACCCGGCTGCGCAAGCTCGGCGAATCACTCTATGTCTCAGCGCTTTTGCCGGGCCGCACGCGGACGATCGCGATCCTGCGCATCTGCGCGCTGCTGGGTTGCGAGTACGAGTGGGGCGGGCAGGCGGCGTTCTGGGGGCCGATCGCCGGGGTCAGCGACGACGAATGCGACGCGCTGGTGACCGGGGGCGCCGACGACCCACGGTGGGGCCCGGACGAGCGCACGCTGATCGAGGCGGTGGACGAGGTGGAGCGCACCGGCTCGTGGTCGGAGGCGACCTGGAAAGGACTGGGGCGTTTCCTTTCTGACGAGCAGCGGATCGAATTGCTCACGGCCGTCGGCTGGTATCGCACCATCTGCACGCTGTGCAACGCGCTCGCGCTGCCGGTGGAGGGCTGGATGCGGCGCTGGCCCTCAGCCGGCTAGGTCCCGTTTGAGCCCCGGGTGCTGGTTCTTCAGCAGCGGCAGCAGCACGCGCCGCGGCATGAACTGGAACAGCCGGGTGGACAGCTGGCTCGGCAGCCCGGCGATCACGGTGCCGCGGTCGTGCTCGAGCGCGTCGACCCCGGTCCGCGCGACGTCCCGCGAGGGCATCCACATGAACTTCGGGAAGGCGTCGGCGAAGGTGCGCTCGTCCATGCCCGCGTTCTTGAGGAACTCGGTGCGCACCGGCCCGGGGCAGAGCAGGGCGACCGTGACGCCGGTGCCGGCGAGCTCGCCGCGCACCCCCTCGGTGTAGGTCTTCACGAAGGCCTTGGTGGCGGAGTAGCCGGCCTGACCCGGGAACGGGTGATACCCCGCGGTGGAGCCGACGTTGAGGATGGCGCCGCGTCCGCGCGGGACCATCTGCTGGACCGCGCGGGTGGTCAGGTCGATGACGGCCTCGACGTTGACCCGCACCTGGGCGATCTCGTCGGAGACGCGCGTCTTGGCCACCGAGCCGATGGTGCCGACGCCGGCGTTGTTGACCAGGATGTCGGCGGTCAGCCCGCGGCGGTCGACCTCCTCGAGGAGGCCCGCGCGTGCCGCCGCGTCCGCCACGTCGCAGGCGATCGCCTCGACGCGGACGCTGCCCGACAGTTCGTCGGCCAGCTCGCGCAGCCGGTCCTCGCGGCGGGCGACGAGGGTGACGCCGTGGCCGCGGTCGGCGAGCTCGCGGGCGATGTCGGCGCCGATGCCCGACGATGCGCCGGTCACGACGGCGGTGCTGGTGGGAGAGGGTGTCGGTAGGGCCACGCCCTTCACCCTAGGCCGACGCGCGAGTGGTTAGCCGGACAGCGCGTCGAACAACGCCGCCAGTTGGTCCGGCGACACCGAGGTGTTGCACCGTCCGCGGAGGTCGAGCAGCGGCTGCGCGATGCCCTTGAGATCGAGCGCTTCACCGGGATGACCGAGGAAGTAGCCACGCACCGAAGCCCTCGCGTCGGCGGGCGTTTGGCCGGCCGCGGCGGTCAGAACGTTATTGGCGTCGGGATGGCCGTCGAGATATCCGCTGGCCGAGTTCAGGACCCCGCTGGCCACCGCGGCGAACCCGCTGGCCGAACAGGGGTCCGGCGCGGCAGCTGCGGTCGGCGCCACCAAGACGCACAGAGCGCAGCCAAGAATCGCTCCGAAAGCCGTGCGCCATAACGATGTGCTCATTGCCTGGTCCTCCCGTGCCCAACTGATCGAACGTTCAGTACATCAGTTACCCAAAACCGCGCTCGGCGTACTCCGCGGCGCGCACGGAAAAGCCCGGCCCCCAGAGGGACCGGGCTTTTCAGTGGTTGGAACTTTTCCGCTCTTGGAACTTTTCCGCTCTTGGACTTAGAAGTCCATGCCGCCCATGCCGCCGGTCGGGTCGCCCGCGGGAGCGGCCGCCTTCTCCGGCTTGTCGGCGACGACGGCCTCGGTCGTCAGGAACAGCCCGGCAATGGACGCCGCGTTCTGCAGCGCCGAGCGGGTGACCTTGACCGGGTCGGCAACGCCGGCCTTGAGCAGGTCCTCGTACTCGCCGGTGGCCGCGTTCAGGCCGGTGCCGGCCTTCGCGTTGCGAACCTTCTCGGCGACAACGCCGGGCTCCAGCCCGGAGTTGAAGGCGATCTGCTTCAGCGGGGCCTCGAGCGCGACGCGCACGATGTTGGCGCCGGTGGCCTCGTCACCGGTGAGCTTGAGCTCCTCCAGGGACGGCGCCGACTGCAGCAGGGCGACGCCACCACCGGCGACGATGCCCTCCTCGACGGCGGCCTTGGCGTTGCGGACCGCGTCCTCGATGCGGTGCTTGCGCTCCTTGAGCTCCACCTCGGTGGCGGCGCCGGCCTTGATCACCGCAACACCGCCGGCCAGCTTGGCCAGGCGCTCCTGCAGCTTCTCGCGGTCGTAGTCGGAGTCGCTGTTCTCGATCTCCTGGCGGATCTGGGCCACGCGCCCGGCGATGGCGTCGGTGTCACCGGCACCCTCGACGATGGTGGTCTCGTCCTTGGTGACGACGACCTTGCGGGCCTTACCGAGCAGCGCGACGTCGGCGCTCTCCAGCGACAGGCCGACCTCTTCGCTGATCACCTGACCACCGGTGAGGATCGCCATGTCCTGCAGCATCGCCTTGCGGCGGTCACCGAAGCCGGGGGCCTTGACCGCCACCGACTTGAAGGTGCCGCGGATCTTGTTGACCACCAGGGTGCTCAGGGCCTCGCCCTCGACGTCCTCGGCGATGATCAGCAGCGGCTTGCCGGCCTGGATGACCTTCTCCAGCAGCGGCAGCAGGTCCTTGACGGTGGACACCTTGGAGCTGACCAGCAGGATGAACGGGTCCTCGAGGACGGCTTCCTGACGCTCGGCGTCGGTGACGAAGTACCCCGAGATGTAGCCCTTGTCGAACCGCATGCCCTCGGTGAGCTCGAGCTGCAGGCCGAAGGTGTTGGACTCCTCGACGGTGATGACGCCCTCGTTGCCGACCTTGTCCATGGCCTCGGCGATCAGGTCGCCGATGGACTGGTCGCCCGCGGAGATGGCCGCAGTGGCCGCGATCTGCTCCTTGGTCTCAACGTCCTTGGCGGACTTGAGCAGGACCTCGGTGACCTTCTCGACGGCCTTCTCGATGCCGCGCTTGAGGCCAAGCGGGTTGGCACCCGCGGCGACGTTGCGCAGGCCCTCCTTGACGAGCGCCTGGGCCAGCACCGTGGCCGTCGTCGTGCCGTCACCGGCGACGTCGTCGGTCTTCTTGGCGACTTCCTTGACCAGCTCGGCGCCGATCTTCTCGTACGGGTCCTCCAGCTCGATCTCCTTGGCGATGGACACACCATCGTTGGTGATCGTGGGAGCGCCCCACTTCTTCTCCAGGACGACGTTGCGGCCCTTGGGACCCAACGTCACCTTTACCGCGTCGGCGAGGGCGTTGAGCCCCCGCTCGAGGCCGCGACGGGCCTCTTCGTCGTACGCAATTGTCTTGGCCATTGCGAAGTGATTCCTCCGGATCGGGAATGACACCGGGTGACCACAGCGTGGCCACCCCATTACTTACGCTGGCCGGGTGCAGTGCCCGCGACGGACGACCCCAGGTGTCTGCTGGTCTCACCGTCCCGACCTAGCACTCGCCAGTCGCGAGTGCCAACGTCATTCTTAGCACTCGCCTATGCCGAGTGCAAGAACAGGTCAGGCCTTATCGCTGCACGCGCAAACCGTCGATGACGACGTCGGTCGCCCGCTCGGCCAGGGCCGAGTCGTACGCCTGCATCGCCTGGCATCCGACCAGGATCGCCTTGAGATCCCGCATGTCGACGTCCCGCCGCGCGGTGCCGGCCTCCTGCGCCGCGCGCAACAGCTCGCCCATCATGGCCTTGAAGGCGTCCTCGGCCTCCGGCGCCGCGCAGGCGATGTCGATCCCGTATCCCGCCAGGGCGTCGACCAGGCCGCGGTCCGCGGGCCCCCAGTGCAGCACCATCGAGCGCAGGAAGGCGAAGAGCGCCTCGCCGCCGCCCGCCGTTTCCAGCAGCTTGCGGCCGTCGTCCACCAGCCGCTGCATGCGGTCCTCGATCACGGCCGCGAAGAGCGCCTCCTTGGTCGGGAAGTGCCGGTAGACCGTGCCGGCGCCGACGCCGGCGCGGCGGGCGACCTCGTCGATGGGCACCGACAGGCCCTCCGCGGCGAAGGTTTCGTAGGCGACGTCCAGCACCCGCGCGCGGTTGCGCGCCGCGTCGGCGCGCAACGGCCGGGCGGGCTGCGCCATGTGTTCACCATTCATCGGTTGACAAAGCGGGGCGTGCGTTCCGTATAGTTGCCATCAACCGGAGCGCTCGCCCCGTTTACCTTACTAGCTTGAGGAGCCTGCCATGGCCACTTCCAAGGCCAAGTGGACCGCCGCCGACATCCCCGACCAGGCCGGTCGCGTCGCCGTCATCACCGGGGCCAACACCGGCCTGGGCTACGAGACGGCCGCCGCGCTCGCCGACCGCGGCGCCCGCGTCGTGCTCGCGGTGCGCAACCTGGACAAGGGCAAGGACGCCGCCGCCCGGATCACCGCCGGCAGCCCGCACGCCGAGGTCGCGCTGCAGGAGCTGGACCTGACCTCGCTGGATTCCATCCGCGCCGCGGCCGCGCAACTCAAGGCCGATTACGACCACATCGACCTGCTGATCAACAACGCCGGCGTCATGTACACGCCGAAGGAGACAACCAAAGACGGCTTCGAGATGCAGTTCGGCACCAACCACCTCGGCCACTTCGCCCTCACCGGCCTGCTGCTGGACCGGCTCCTGCCGGTCGCCGGTTCGCGGGTGGTCACCGTCAGCAGCATGGGCCACCGCATCCTGGCCGACATCCATTTCGACGACCTGCAGTGGGAACGCTCCTACAACCGGGTCGCGGCCTACGGGCAGGCCAAGCTGGCGAACCTGCTGTTCACCTACGAGCTGCAGCGCCGGCTCGCCCCGCGCGGGACGACGATCGCCGTCGCCGCCCACCCCGGCGGGTCGAACACCGAGCTGGGCCGCTACACGCCCGCGGCGTTCCGGCCGCTGGTCAACGTGTTCTTCAGCGTGATCGCGCAGGACGCGGCCATGGGCGCCCTGCCGACGCTGCGCGCGGCCACCGATCCCGGCGTGCTCGGCGGCCAGTACTACGGCCCCGACGGGCTGGGCGAGACCCGGGGCTACCCGAAACTGGTGTCCTCCAGCGCGAAGTCGCACGACGTCGACGTCCAGCGCCGGCTGTGGGCCGTCTCCGAGGAGCTAACTGGCGTCGTCTACCCCGTCGACTGACGGGGAGAATAAGGCCCATGGCGGGCGTGCTGCAGGGCTACGACGTGGCGGGCACGCGGCTGCGCATCGTCGATGAGCCGGGGTCGATCGCGGCGGGCGTGGTCGCGACCGAACTCGCCATGGACGGCTACGGGCTCGGCCGCATCACGTTCGAACCCGGGGACGTCGTCGTCGACGTCGGCGCCCACGTGGGGATGGTCGCGATCTGGCTTGCGGTGCGCAACCCGCGCGTCACCGTGATCGCGATCGAGCCGGAACCGCTCAACCTCGCCCACCTGCGCACCAACGTCGCCGCCCACGGCGTCGACAACGTCGTCGTGGTGCCGCTGGCGTTGACCCGCGACCGGCGCACGGTGCGCATCGCGCGGCCCCCGCTGAACAGCGGGGGCGCCGGCTGCTACCACGACCGCGCGGATGGCTACCCCACCACCGAGGTCCGTTCGACGACGCTGGACGCGATCTTCGATGAGTACGTGCCGGGGCGATGCCGGCTGCTCAAGGTCGATTGCGAAGGGGCGGAACACGAAATCCTCCCGGCGAGCCGCGCGCTGCGCCGGGTCGATTGGTTCGCCGGCGAATTTCACGTCAGCTCCCGGCTGGCCGCCGGCGGCCACAGCGCCGAGGCGCTGACCGCGTCGGTCGGGCAATTCGTCGATCCCGACCGGATGTCGGTGACGACGGTCGACCTCGACGACATGGCGGCGTGGGAGCGGCGATTCGCCGGAGCGGCCGGGTAGCGCCAGGCGCGCCACACTGGAGGCATGTCGCTCGTCGTCCCGCCCTATCCCCCGCCCCGATACACCAAGGACGAGCCGGAGATCAGCGCCTGGCTCAAGCGCGCTGACGCGCCGCCCGACTACGAAACCTTCGGGACCAAATACCACTACCTGGCCAACCAGCAGGCCACCGACGGCGACTACGGCCTGTACCGGGTCGACATCGCCCCGGCCGGCGGCGGTCCCCCCGCCCACTTCCACCGGGCCATGTCCGAGGCCTTCTTCGTGCTGTCCGGGACGATGAAGCTCTTCGACGGCAACGAGTGGGTCGACGGGCATCCGGGCGATTTCCTCTACGTCCCGCCCGGCGGCGTGCACGGCTTCCGCAACGAGGCCGACCAGCCGGCGTCGGTCCTGATGTTGTTCGCGCCCGGTGCGCCCCGCGAGGCCTACTTCGAGGGATTCGGGGCGCTGGCCGACATGACCGACGACGAGCGCCGGGAGTGGTTCATCCGCCACGACAACTACTGGATCCAGTAGGGTTTGGCGGTGCAGGTCAGGTCGAAGCGCGCCGCGGCATGGTTGCGAATGAAGGTCGAGACGGCGTTCAGCGCGCCGATCAGGACCGCCGAGCGGGTCAAGCGGCCCCGCCGGCCGGGCCTGCGGCCGGTGCCGACCGCGTCGGCCAGGGTGCGCGGGCGGCGGCTGAGGCCGCCGACAAGTCACCGACCGAAGCGGTAGTCGGCCTCGACCAGCTCGCGGGTGCGCTCGAAGAAAGTCCGCCCGCTGTAAGGCAATTGGGTGACCACCTTCCCGCTGGGATGCCGGAAGTAATTGCTGCACGCCAGCCACACCTTGCCCACCATCGCGGCCTGTAGCTCGTCGTTGTAACGGCGCTGCGCGTCTGCCGTCACCTCCACGGTGTGCGCGCCGCGGGCGTGCATCGCGTCGAGAATGTGCCGGACGAAGGTGGTCTGCGCCTCGTGGATGTAGATGATGGAGTTGACGCCGTTGGTGTTGGGGCCGTACAGCGTGAAGAAGTTGGGGTAGCCGGCCACCAGCGTGCCCAGGTACGCCTCGGCGCCGCCGCGCCAATCCTCCGCGAGGCGGCGGCCGCCCGTCCCGTACACGTCGATGCTGGCCAGATAGTCGGCCGCGGTGAACCCGGTGCCGTAGATGACGGTGTCGACGCGGTGCTCGACGCCGTCGACGGTGCGCACCCCGCGTTCGGTCAGCTCGGCGATGGCGGTCGTCTCCAGGGAGACGTTGGGCAGCGCGAAGGTGGGGTACCAGTCGCGTGACATCAGCGGCCGCTTGCAGCCGGCCGGATAGTCGGGCATCAGCTTGGCCCGCAGCTCGGGGTCGGTCACCTTGCGCATGAGGTAACTGCGGGCCAGCTCGGTCGCCTCGCGCGTCTGGTCGGCGTCGACGTCGAAGCTGGCCGACTCGTAGGCGTCGAACGCCTCGTCGCGCAGCTTCTGCGCCATCTCGGGATGGCGTTCGAACAGCTCGTGCTGCTCGGGCGTGAACGGGAAGTCGAACCGCGGTGCGATCCAGATCGGGGTGCGCTGAAAAACGGTGAGGTGCGCGGTTTCTCGCGCGATCGCGGGGACGTACTGGATGGCGCTGGCCCCCGTGCCGATGGACGCCACCCGCTCGCCGGCCGTGGACTTGCTGTGATCCCAACGCGCCGAATGGAATTGGCGGCCCCGGAATCGGTTCGCCCCGGGGATGTCCGGAATGTAGGGCACGTCGAGCATCCCGACGGCGCTGACCACGGCGTCGAACTCGTGTTCACCACCGTCGCCGTCGACCAGGGTCCAACGACGCCGGGTGTCCGACCACCGGGCGGTCGCCACCGCGGTGTTGGCCCGCAGGCGCGCGCCCAGCCCGTGGCCGGCGGCCACCTTCTCGAGGTAGGCCAAGATCTCGGGCTGGTTGGCGTACGTCTTGCTCCACCGCGGGTTGGGCGCAAAGGAATACGAGTACAGGTGCGACGGGACGTCGCACGCCGCGCCGGGAAAGGTGTTGTGCCGCCACGTTCCGCCGAACCCGTCGGCCCGGTCGAAGATGGTGAACTCGTGGCCGGCCTCGGCCAGCTGGATGCCCATGGCGATGCCACCGGCGCCCGCGCCGATGATCCCGACGGTCGGCTTCATCCCCATTGCGCGTAGTACGGGCGCTGCGGGCGGCTCTTCTCCACCAGGATGAACACCACGCCCCAGGGGTCGACAAACCAGGTGGTGCGGACCCCGGCCACCTCCGCGATGCCGTTGACCAGAAACCGCACGCCCTTGCTCTCCAACTCCGCCCGGGTGGCGTCGAGGTCGGAACAGATCAGCCCGACGTGCGACAGGCCGTGATCGGTCAGGGCCCGACCAGCACTGCCGCCGCCGACGTTCAGGTATTCGATGACCTCGAGCACGCGATCGCCGTCGTCGCCGAACCCCACGATGGCCGCCTTCATGCTGGGATCGGCCACCAGCTCACCCATGTCGTCGCGAATGGCGTTACCGCTCATGACATACGGCGGCGAAAGCACACGCAGGCCCAACACGTCGCGATAGAACGCCACGGCGGCCTCGCAGTCCGGAACACACACCCCGGTGTGGGCCATCCCGGTAATCACGTTCTCGACTCTACGTCGGCCTGCGCAATTCGGCGGGCCGATAATGGCCGGGTGCGGTCGGTCCAAGAACATCAGCGCGTCGTCGCCGAACTGATCCGTTCCCGGCCGGCGGCCACCGCGGTGCTGGCGGCGGCGCAGGGCCTGGTCCTGGCCGACGACGTGGTCGCCCGGCTGGCGCTGCCGGTCTTCGACAACTCCGCGATGGACGGCTACGCGGTGCGCGCCGAGGACACCTCCGGCGCCACGCCCGAGCACCCGGTGGTGCTCGAGGTCGCCGAGGACATTCCCGCCGGGCGCACCGACGAGTTGACGTTGCAACCGAATACCGCGCACCGCATCATGACCGGCGCGCCGCTGCCGGCCGGGGCGACGGCCGTGGTGCCGGTCGAGGACACCGACGGCGGGGTGGACGTGGTGTCGATTCGCGCGCCGCGCGAGCCCGGCAAGCACATCCGGCGCGCGGGCGAGGACGTCGCCCCCGGCACCACGGTGCTGCGGCGCGGCCAGGTGGTGACGCCGGCCGTGCTCGGCCTGGCGGCGGCGCTGGGAATGGCCGAGCTGCCGGTGCTGCCGCGCCAGCGGGTGCTGGTGATATCGACGGGCTCGGAGCTGGTGACGCCGGGCGATCCGCTGCGGCCGGGGCAGATCTACGAGTCGAATTCGATCATGCTGGCCGGCGCGGTCCGCGACGCCGGGGCCGACGTGATCGCGGTGGCGACCGCCGAAGACGATGTCGCACAGTTCAGTTCGCTCATCGATGAGTACGCCGGCGAGGCGGACCTGATCATCACCAGCGGTGGGGTCAGCGCCGGCGCCTACGAGGTGGTCAAGGACGCCCTCGGCCGCGAAGGTGACCAGGGCGTCGAGTTCGTCAAGGTCGCGATGCAGCCCGGCATGCCGCAGGGCATCGGCCGGGTGGCCGGCGCGACGATCGTCACGCTGCCCGGTAACCCGGTCAGCGCCCTGGTGTCCTTCGAGGTGTTCATCCGGCCCGCGCTGCGCCGCGCGATGGGCCTGCCGGACGCGGACCGCCCGCACCGCGCCGCGGTGCTCACCGAGTCGTTGACCTCGCCGCGGGGCAAGCGCCAGTTCCGCCGCGCGGTGCTGGACCGCGACGCGGGCACGGTCACCAGTTACGGCCCGCCGGCCTCGCACCACCTGCGGTGGCTGGCGTCCGCGAACGCCCTGCTGGACATCCCCGAGGACGTCGTCGAGGTGCCGGAGGGCACCGAGCTGCAGGTCTGGGATCTGAGCTAGCCAAGCTTTCGTAAGATGGCCGCGTGGCACGACGCCCCCGCCCAATCGGCCCCACGGCCGAGGAGCCAACGTTCAGCCCGCAGCACGCGTTGGAGTTGGTGCGGGCAACCGTTCCGCCGGTCCACCCGGCCGGCCGCCCGTTCATCGCGGGCGGGCTGGCGGTGGCGCTGGCCGGCCGCAAGCACCGGTGGATTCGGCGGGCCGGCCTGCTGGCGGCGGGCGCGTGTGCCGGCTTCTTCCGCCACCCGCCCCGGGTGCCGCCGGCCCGGCCGGGCGCGATCGTGGCCCCCGCCGACGGGGTGGTCTGCGTGATCGATTCCGCCGCCCCGCCCGCCGAACTCGGCATGGGTGACGCGCCGTTGCCGCGGGTGAGTATCTTCCTGTCGCTGCTGGACGCCCACGTGCAGCGCGCGCCGGTGAGCGGCGAGGTGATCGCCATGCAGCACCGGCCCGGCCGGTTCGGCTCGGCCGATCTGGCGTCGGCCAGCACCGAGAACGAGCGCACCAGCCTGCGGATCCGGACGCCCGCGGGCGCGGAGGTGGTGGCGGTGCAGGTCGCGGGGCTGCTGGCGCGGCGCATCATTTGCGACGCCCGCGTCGGGGACAAGCTCACCATCGGCGACACCTACGGACTGATCCGGTTCGGCTCCCGGCTCGACACCTACCTGCCGCCGGGCGCCGAACCGTTGGTCCTTGAGGGACAGCGGGCGATCGCGGGCGAGACCGTGCTGGCCGAGCTGTCATGATCAGCAAGCCGCGCGGCAGGCCGTCGGTCAACCTGCAGATCCTGCCCAGCGCGATGACGGTGCTGTCCATCTGCGCGGGCCTGACCTCGATCCGGTTCGCCCTCGAGCACCAGCCGAAGGCGGCGATGGCGTTGATCGCCGCGGCCGCCATCCTCGACGGGCTGGACGGGCGGGTGGCCCGCATCCTGGACGCCCAGTCGCGGATGGGCGAGGAGATCGACTCGCTGGCCGACGCGGTGAACTTCGGGGTCACACCGGCGATCGTGCTCTATGTGACGATGCTGACCAAGTCGCCGGCCGGCTGGGTGGTGATCCTGCTCTACGCCGTCTGCGTGGTGTTGCGGCTGGCGCGCTACAACGCACTGCAGAACGACGGCAGCCAGCCCGCCTACACCCACGAGTTCTTCGTCGGGATGCCGGCGCCGGCGGGCGCGGTGTCGATGATCGGGCTGATCGGGCTCAAGCTGCAGTTCGGTGAGGGCTGGTGGACGTCGACGACGTTCCTGTGCATCTGGATCACCGGGACGTCGATGTTGATGATCAGCAAGATCCCGATGCGCAAGATGCACGCCGCGGCGGTGCCCCCGAGCTGGGCCGCACCGCTGCTGGCGCTGCTGGCGATCTGCGCGGCCGCGGCGGTGCTGGCGCCCTACGTCCTGATCTGGGTGATCATCATCGCCTACCTGTGCCACGTGCCGTTCGCGGTCCGCAACCAGCGCTGGCTGGCCGCGCACCCCGAGGCGTGGTCCGAGGAACCCAGGCAGCGCCGCGCCGCGCGACGCGCGATCCGCCGGGCGCAGCCGAACCGCCGGTCCATGGCGCGGCTCGGCCTGCGCAAGCCGGGTGGGCGCCTGCCATGAGCCGGCCGGGCGAGGATGCGCCCCGTCAGCTCACGCTCACCGCGCGGTTGAACACCTCCGCCGTGGACTCGCGCCGCGGGGTGGTCCGCTTGCATCCGAGCGCCATTGCGGCGCTTGGCATTCGGGAGTGGGACGCGGTGGCGCTGACCGGCTCGCGGACGACCGCGGCGGTGGCCGGTCTGGCCGGAGCGGACACACCGGTGAGCACCGTGCTGCTCGACGACGTGACGCTGTCCAACGCCGGGCTTCGCGAGGGCACCGCCGTGATTGTCGGCGCGGTCACCGTCTACGGTGCCCGGTCGGTGACGCTGTCCGGCTCGTCGCTGGCCAGCCAGTCGATCGCCCCGGTGACCCTGCGGCAGGCCCTGCTCGGCAAGGTGCTGACCGTCGGCGACGCCGTCTCGCTGCTGCCCCGCGACCTGGGGCCGCCGTTCTCGACGTCGGCCGCTGCCCGCGCGCTGGCCGCCTCGGTCGGCATCAGCTGGACCTCGGAGCTGTTGACCGTCACCGGCGTGGATCCGCAGGGACCCGTTAGCGTGCAACCGAATTCGCTGGTCTCGTGGGGCGTGGGCGTTCCGTCGGGCGCCGGGGCGTCGTCGCCCGTATCGATCGAGGTGACCACGCCGGACACGGTCGTCGAGGAACTCAAGGGCTCGCAGCCGCAGGCCGCCAAGCTCACCGAATGGCTCAAGCTCGCGCTCGACGAGCCGCACCTGCTCAAGACCCTGGGCGCCGGCGCCAACCTCGGCGTGCTGGTGTCGGGCCCGGCCGGCGTCGGCAAGGTGACGCTGGTGCGCGCGGTGTGCGCGGGCCGCCGGCTGGTGAACCTGGACGGCCCGGAGGTGGGCGCGCTGGCGCCGGAAGACCGGCTCAAGGTCGTCGCCTCGGCGGTGCGGGCCGTCCGCGACGGCGGCGGCGTCCTGTTGATCACCGACGTGGACGCGCTGCTGCCGGCCACCCCCGAGCCGGTGGCCGCCCTGATCCTGGGCGAGCTGCGCACCGCGGTGGCCACCGAGGGCGTCGCCCTGATCGCCACCTCCGCGCGGCCCGACCAGCTCGACGCCCGGCTGCACGCGCCGGACCTGTGCGACCGGGAGCTGAGCCTGCCGCTGCCCGACGCCGGGACCCGCAAGGCGCTGCTGGAGTCGCTGCTGAAATCGGTGCCCGCCGGAGCGCTCGATCTCGATGAGATCGCCGCGCGCACACCGGGTTTCGTGGTGGCCGACCTGGCCGCGCTGCTGCGCGAGGCGGCGCTGCGCGCGGCGTCGCGGGCCAGCTCCGACGGCCGGCCGCCGGAGCTGAACCAGGAGGACCTCGTCGGTGCCCTGACGGTCATCCGGCCGCTGTCCCGTTCCGCCAGCGAGGAAGTGGCCGTCGGCAACGTCACCCTCGACGACGTCGGCGACATGGCCGAAGCCCGGCAGTCGTTGACCGAGGCCGTGTTGTGGCCGCTGCAGCATCCGGACACCTTCGCCCGGTTGGGTGTCGACCCGCCCCGCGGGGTGCTGCTGTACGGGCCGCCCGGCTGCGGAAAGACCTTCGTGGTGCGGGCGCTGGCCAGCACCGGTCAGCTGTCCGTGCATGCGGTCAAGGGTTCCGAGCTGATGGACAAGTGGGTGGGCAGCTCGGAAAAGGCCGTCCGCGAACTGTTTCGGCGCGCCCGCGACTCCGCCCCGTCGCTGGTGTTCCTCGACGAGATCGACGCGCTGGCGCCCCGGCGCGGGCAGAGCTTCGACTCGGGCGTGACCGACCGGGTGGTGGCCGCGCTGCTCACCGAGCTCGACGGCGTCAACCCGCTGCGCGACGTCGTCGTGCTGGGCGCCACCAACCGGCCGGACCTGATCGACCCGGCGCTGCTGCGCCCGGGTCGCCTCGAGCGGCGGGTGTTCATCGAACCGCCCGACGCCGCCGCGCGCCGCGAAATACTGCGCACCGCAGGCAAATCCGTGCCGCTGAGCGACGACGTCGACCTGGACGAGGTGGCCGCCGGGCTCGACGGCTACAGTGCCGCCGACTGCGTGGCGCTGCTGCGGGAGGCGGCCCTGACCGCGATGCGGCGGTCCATCGACGCCACCGACGTGACGGCCGCCGACATCGCCGCGGCGCGCCAAATCGTGCGCCCCTCATTGGATCCCATGCAGGTGGAGTCGTTACGGGCCTTCGCCAAAGCTCCGTAGCACGGCCAGCGCCGAGGCCGCGACGTCTTTTTCCAGCCAGGACGGCATCGGGTCGTCGTGGGCGTGGCGCCGCACCACGGCGTAGGGCAGGTCCGCGACCGCTCGCGCGACGGCGTCCACCGACCGCGGCCTGCCGTTCCCGTACAGCTGCCGCGCCAGCACCGCGAGGCGCTCGGTCAACGGGGCGTTCATCGCGGCCAGCGTCTCCCGGAATGAGGCGTCGGGCTCGTCGTCGAGCAGGTCGCCGGGCCGGATCGTCAACAACAGCCGGGCGTCCTCGGGCAGTTCGCGCGCGAATCTGACGGCCGACACCGCCATCGCTATCGCCGTTTCCAGGGCGGTGTCCGCCGCCGTCGCGGCGTCCGCGGCCAGCGCCCGCGCCTGGAACCGTTCGAGCGCGCGCAGCCACGCCGCGGTCAGGATGCCGTCCCGGTTGCCGAACCGGTGATACAGCGTGCCCGCCGGGGCCCCGCTGGCCTTGGCGATCGCCGCGACGCTGGCCGCGCGCGGGCCGCCGTCGAGCACCAGCGCCCGGGCTGCGTCGAGGATCACATCGGTTTCATGCTTCCGCGGAGGGGCCATGATCTAGTACATTCCTTCTATATGGAACGATTACCCTATATCGATGAGCATGCCATAACCGTCGACGCGGAGCGCGCGGACACGTGGTCCGCGCTGCTGCGGGTGCTGTGCCGGGACCCGGGCGACCCGTCGACCGTGCCGCCCGGCTTCGCGCTGGACGAGGCGCGGCCGCCGGCGCGGTTCGCGCTGAAGGGCCGGCACCCGTTCGCGGTGTACCGCTGGGTGTTCGAGCTGGACGACGATCCGGCGGGCGGCACCCGGGTGCGCGCGGCCACCTGGGCGGCCTTCCCCGGCCCGCACGGCAAGGCCTACCGGGGGCTGGTCATCGGCAGCGGTGGGCACCGCGTGGTGGTCCGCCGGATGCTGAAACGCATCGCGGCGACCGCCGAGCGGGCCGACTACACCGACGTGTTCGAAGTGCCGCTCCCGCAAGGGGATTCGCGCGGCGCCGAGCAGATGTTCCGGGACGCCCTGGGGCACGCCCCGGGCGGGGGCGTCGTGCTGTGGATCCACCGCCACGTGCTGAGGTTCGACCTCGGCCCGGGCTCGTCGCCCGATCACCCGATCGGCTGGACGATCGTGCGGTCGGAGCACGACGAACTCGTGCTGCGCGCGCGGGGGCCGCTGATGGATGGCGAGCTGACGCTGCGCCGCGAGGACGATCGGCGGGCCGCCCTAACCACCCGCGTGCGTTACCGCCGCCGGCTCACCGCTCGAGCCGTCTGGGCGGTCGTCGGTCCGCTGCATCGGGTGGTGGCGCCACGGCTGATGGCCCGCGCCGTGGTGTGGCAGCCTATACCGGCATGACCGAGCACCCGACCGCGCTGCAGATCGTCGACGGAATCGATCTGTCCGGCAAGGTCTGTGTGATCACCGGCGCGTCCTCAGGGCTGGGGCGCGAGTCGGCGCGGGCGCTGGCGGCGGCCGGCGCGCATGTCGTCCTGGCCGCCCGCGACGCCGAGGCGTTGGACCGGACCGCCCGCTGGATCGCGGCCGAGGTGCCCGGCGCGATCACGTCACAGGTGCGGCTCGACCTCACCGCGCTGGCCGCGGTGCGCGCGGCGGCCGGCGCGATTCGCGAGATCGCCCCGGCCGTCGACGTGTTGATGAACAACGCCGGGGTCATGTTCACCCCGTTCGGCAGGACGCGCGACGGCTTCGAGATGCAGTTGGGCACCAACCATTTCGGGCACTTCGAACTCACCCGGCTGCTCGTCCCGCAACTGGCCGCCGCCGGCGGGGCCCGGATCGTCAACCTGTCGTCCGGCGGTCACGTCCTGGGCGACGTCGACTTCGACGACCCCAACTGGGAGCGCCGCCCGTACGACAAGTTCGTCGCGTACGGCGCGTCGAAGACGGCGAACATCCTGCACGCGAAAGAGGCCGACCGGCGGCTGCGCGATCGCGGGATCCGCGCCTACGCCGTGCATCCCGGCACCGTGGCCACCGCGCTCGCGCGGCACATGTCGCGGGCGGACTTCTCCCAGCTGCGCGGGCTGGCCGGCGGGTCCCTCGACGTCATTACCCCCGAGCGCGGCGCGGCCACCCAGGTTTGGGCGGCGGTCAGCCCGGAGCTGTCCGACCGGGGCGGCCTCTACCTCGAAGACTGCCGAATCAGCGAACGGGCGGCCCCCTACGCCCGCGACGGGCAGCGCGCGGCGCGGTGGTGGGAGCTCTCCGAGCAGCTCACGGATCGGGCAGCGCCGTCCACTCCCGGGACAGTCGCGACGTGAACGACGCCGGCCGGCGCTCGAGAAAGGCCGCGACCCCTTCGCCCGCATCGGGCGTGCCCATCACGCGGTGGTGCAGCTGCGTTTCCAGCGCGGCGACCTGTCGCGGGGTGTAGTTGTTGATCGCGGTGTCCCACAGCAGCCGTTTGCACAGCGCCGCCGACATCGGCGCCACGTTGACCGCGATGTCGCGGGCCACCGCGACCGCGTGGTCGAGCACCTGCCCCGCGGGCAGCGCGCGGTTCGCGATGCCGAGCGCCGCCGCCTCGGCCCCGCCGAAGGTGCGCCCGGTGAGCAGGATGTCCGCGGCCACCCCCAGCGTGGTCAGCTGCGCCAGCGTCCAATGCGCCATGCAGTCGGGTAGCACACCCCGGCGGACTTGCACCACACCGTATTTCGCGTCGTCGGCGACGAAGCGCAGGTCGGCTTGCAGGGCGATGGTCAGGCCGATGCCGATCGCGTGGCCGTTGACCGCGGCGATCACCGGCTTGCGCAGCTCGAAGGCGGCCGGGGTGATCGGCGACGCCGAGAATTCCTCACCTGGGGCATCGAAAGGGCTTGTCCCGCCGGAGAAATCCGCGCCCGCGCAGAAGGCTCGCCCGGCCCCGGTCACCACGATGGCCCGGACGTCGTCGTCGCCGTCGCAGTCGGCGTACGCCCGACTCAGCAGCGCGCCCATCTCGGCGGTGTAGGCGTTGAGCTGCTCTGGCCGATTGAGCGTGAGCACCGCCACACCCGCGTCGACATCGACCGTCACGTCCGGGCTCATCGCAGCGCCGGGGTTCGGTGCAGGGCGCCGATCAGGTCCGCGACGTCCGCAGTGGCCGGCGTGTAACCCGGGAAGTAGCAGCACACCTCGGCGGCGTGCTCGCCGAACCGGGCGGCGATCTGCCGCGCGCAGTCCTCGGGGGTGCCGACAATCCCGATCCGGGCCACCATCTCGTCGCTTATCAGCCGGCGCATCTCGGGGAAGCGGCCTTGTTTGGACAGGGCGTTGAGCTCGGGCTGGACGTCGGCCCAGCCCTCGGCCTCGAGCACGGGCAGGTAGGCCGGCGTCGAGCCGTAGAACGAAATGAGGCCCGCGACACCGGCTTTCGCGGCGACCAGGTCTGCCTCGTCGCGGCCGACGGCGACCATGGCCTGGACGATGATCTCGAAGTCCTCGGCGGATCGCCCGGCGCGCCGCAGGCCCTCGGCCACGGCGGGCAGGGTGCGTTCGGCGAAGTGGCGGCCGCTGTTGAAGGGCATCACCAGCAACCCGTCGGCCACCTCGGCGGCGGTGCGCGTCATCACCGGGCCCAGCGCCCCCAACAGCACCGGCGGCGGCCCGAACGGGTTGGGCCCGGGATTGAAGTTGGGTGCCATGATGGTGTGGGTGAAGAATTCGCCGCGAAAGTCCAAGCGGGCGTGGCCTTCCCAGGCCGCGAAGATCGCCTTGATCGCCGCAATGGTCTCGGCCATTCGGGCCGCGGGCCGCTCCCACTTACTGCCGTAACGCTTTTCGATGTGGGCCTTCACCTGCGAGCCGAGGCCGAGCCGGAACCGCCCCCCGCTGTAGAGCTGCAGGTCGTAGGCGGCGTGCGCCAGGTGCAGCGGGCTGCGGGGCGGCGCGATCGCCACGTTGGTCATCAGCTCCAGGCCGGTCGTGCCGGCGGCTAGGATCAGCGGGAAGAACACGTCGTGCTGGCCCTCGAAGGTGAACAGGCCGTCGGCGCCCGTCGCGGCGATCTCGGCCGCGCTCGAGGCCGCGTCCACCGGTGAGCCGTTGACCTGCAGATGTACCTTCATCTACTCCCCTGTCGAGCTATTCGGAAAGCTGGAACTCCACCACCTCGGCCACCGCGGCCACCGCCTCGCGCAGCGCGGTCAGGCGCTCGGCGACCGACGGCGCCGCCAGCACCGTGTATCGATCGGCGGTGCCGATGGGGATGCGGGACGCCAACGCGTACAGGCGTTCCCCGGGATCGCCGGCCGCGTCGTCGCCCAGGACCGCCTCGCGGCCCGGCAGCGCCAGGCCGCGCGCGTCGGCGATCCTCTCGAACAGGGCCATCACCGCGTCCTCGACCTCGCGCAGTTGGGCCGGGGTGACCGGATCGCCCGGCTCGTCGGGCCAGACCGCCACGGTCGCGCGCGGGTAGGGCTCGTCGGGCAGCCACTGCGACACCCGGATCCGTTCCCCGGTGCGGCAGTGCATCGAGTACCGGCCCGCGCCGTGCTCGACGCAGTCGATGATCCTGGCCAAAACGCCGACATCGCAACGTGATTCGCCGCCGCCGACTTCACGTCCCCGCGAGATCAGCACCACGCCGAACGGATCGCCGGTGGCCAGGCAATGCCGGACCAGCGCACCATAGCGCGGCTCGAAGATGCGCAACGGCAGGTCCTGATCGGGCAGCAGCGCCGACTCCAGCGGGAACATCGCCAGTTCCATCAGATCTCCAGCTCGGCCACCAGGGCGTCGACCACCGTCCGCAGGTCGCCGTCGTTTTCCTCGGCCACCCGGCGCTGCCGCTGATAAGAGGCGCCCTGCCTGGGGATCTCGGCCACCGCGGCCAGTTCGTCAACGCAATTCAGCGATTTCGCGACGGGCTCGAGCCGGTTGAGCACCTCGTCGAGGTCCTCGGTGACCAGCCGCTCGTTGCTGTCGGCGTCCTGGATGATGATCGCGTCCAGCCCGTAGCGGGCCGCGCGCCACTTGTTCTCCTGGTTGTGCCAGGGCGGCATGGTCGGCAGCGTCTCGTCGGCCTCCAGCCTGCGGTCCAGGTCCACCACCAGGCAATGCGTCAACGCCACCAGCGCGCCCAGCTCACGCATGTTCGACACCCCGTCGCACACCCGCACCTCGATGGTGCCCAGGTGCGGCGAAGGCCTGATGTCCCAACGGACTTCGTCGACGTGATCGATGATGCCGGTCTTCTTTTGGTCGTAGACGAAACCCTCGAACTCCGCCCAGGTCTGAAACTGGAACGGCAAGCCGGCGGTGGGCAATTGCTGGAACATCATCGCGCGGTTGCTGGCGTATCCGGTGTCCACCCCGGCCCACCACGGCGAGGACGCCGACAGCGCAAGCAGGTGCGGGTAGTACTTCAGCAGCGACGTCATGATCGGCATGACCTTGTGCGCCGAGGAGATCCCGACGTGCACGTGCACGCCCCAGATCAGCATCTGCCGTCCCCACCATTGGGTGCGCTTGATCAGTTCGGCGTACCGGGGCGCGTCGGTGAGCTTCTGGGTGGTCCACTGCCCGAACGGGTGCGCGCCGGCACAGAACAGCTCCATCCCACGGTCCCGGACGATGCGGTGCGCGGGCCCCAGGGTTTGGCGCAGATCCTCCATCGCCTCCCCGGTGGAATTGCACACGCCGCTGACCACTTCGACCGTGTTGCGCAGCAACTCCTTGTGCACGCGCGGGTTTTCGCCGATCTCGGCGATCACCGCCGTGGCCTCGTTGCTCAGGTCGCGGGTCTGCGCGTCGACGAGGGCGAACTCCCACTCCACGCCGAGTGTGGGCCGCGGTGAACGGGCGAAATCGATGCGCGCGGTTGCCCTGTTAGCCGGCACCGATCACACCGCACGCGACCCGCTTGCCGGCGTCACCGGTGCTCATCGTCATCTGGTCGGGACCCGGGGTTCCGTTGCTCTGGCTGTAGCGCTCCGGCGGGATGTTGGCGAAATTGTCGGCGCCGGCGTGGATGATGATCGCGGTCTTCTCGCCGGTGAGCAGGTCTTCCATGGCGAACGCCTCGGTGGTGGTCATCAGCATCGCGGAGCCGTCCCTGCGCACCTGAAGCGACGTCAGGTCACCGCTGGCCGGCTCGCCCGTGTGCCCGGGCTTCTGGAAGTGTCCACCCGCGGACAGGAAGTCGCCCGGCGCGCCGCCGGTCGGGGCGACGGAGCTGGGCTCGCACTTGCCGACCTTGTGAATGTGCACCCCGTGGAAGCCGGGCGTCAGCTCCCCGTTGGCCGTCGTCTCGATCGTGATGGTGGCGTAGCCGTTGTTGAACTGGAATGTCGCGGTGCCGACCTCGGTGCCGTCGGCCGCCCTGAGGTGGGTGGTGATGTTCTGCCCCGGCGCCGCGGCGGGCCGGCCCTCCGGGGTCCCGCCGCCCGACGGCGCCGGCGCCCCGGTCCAGACCGCCGGCGTGGTGCCCGGTGACGACGAGGCGTGTTGGGGCGACGAGCACGCGTTCAAAAGCGCCACGGAAGTGGCTGCGCAGAGCGCGGAAACGGTGACGGCGGCTTTGCGGTGACCGGCGAGGGAAGGCATAGCGGAAGCCTAACCGCTGACGCGTCAACCCGTAACGAGGACGATGACCCCGGGCGGCTGGCCGGACAGCGCGGGGATGCGCGGCTCGACGGGCGCGCCCAGGCTTTTGCCGACCGCGTCGGCCGTCGCGTGCTCGTCGTCCGCGTCGGTGAAGTAGACGGTGGTGGCCGTGACGTCGGGCACGGTCAGGTTGTCGACCTTGGTGACGTTGAAGCCGGCCGCCGTGAGCTGATCCTTGGTGCGGGCGCCGACGCCCTCTTTCGTCGAGATGTTGTAGATCTGCACCTCGGCGTGAGTTCCCGCGGGCTTATTGCTGGTCGGCGTGGCCGACGAGCTGGTGGAGGTGGACGTGGAGACCGCCGACGCCGAATCGTCCTCGGAGCTGCCGGAGGACCCCAGCGCCTGCCATCCGAGCAGCAGGAAGATGACGCCCAAGAACAACAGCACCATCACCATGGCCCGTAGGGGCAGCCCCGTGGAGTCGGGGACTCGCTCTTTCATCGAGCCCACTGTAGCGAGTCAGGTCACCTCGAAGCCGAGGCGCCGCGCCGCCCGGGCCTTCTGACGGCTGGCGCGCAGCCGCCGCAACCGCTTCACCAGCATGGGGTCGGCGGCCAGCGCCTCCGGCCGGTCGACGAGCGCATTGAGCACCTGGTAGTACCGCGTCGCCGACATCGAGAACAATTCCTTGATCGCTTCTTCTTTCACGCCCGCGAATTTCCACCACTGACGTTCAAAGGCGAGGATGTCGTGTTCGCGGCGGGTGAGCCCATCTGCGATCTCGGCATCGTCCCCCGATCGATTTGCCCGCGCCATGGCGCTGTCCATATAGCTTCCCCTGGACCCTTCCGGCGAATGCTCGGCTGCTGTAGATGACTTGACTTACCTGAGGGCGTGTTTCGGCGAATATTGAACCACGGCCCAAACCCTCAAGCCGTCATCCAGACCCGCGAGTCGGCCGATTGGCTCAGATTGCCCGACTGGAAGATCGCCGGCTTCGACGCGCGGGCGCGTGCGGTAGCTTAGCCGACCATGGCAGTCGTACCGATCCGGATCGTCGGCGATCCGGTCTTGCACACCCCGACGCAGCCGGTGCCCGTCGGCGCCGACGGTTCGCTGCCGGCGGATCTGCCGGAGTTGATCGCCGACATGTACGACACCATGGACGCCGCGCACGGAGTAGGCCTGGCGGCCAACCAGATCGGCGTCGGGTTGCGTGTCTTCGTCTATGACTGCGCCGACGACCGCGGCCGTACCGAGCGCCGCCGCGGGGTGGTGGTCAACCCGGTGCTGGAAACCTCCGACGTGCCGGAGACCATGCCCGATCCGGACAACGACGACGAGGGTTGCCTCTCGGTGCCCGGCGAGTCGTTCCCCACCGGCCGCGCCACCTGGGCGCGAGTCACCGGCCTCGACGCCGACGGAAAGCCGGTCGAAATCGAGGGCTCCGGGCTGTTCGCGCGGATGCTGCAACACGAAACCGGGCACCTGGACGGCTTTTTGTACCTGGACCGTCTGATCGGTCGCCACGCCCGCAGCGCCAAACGCGCCGTCAAGGCGCACGGCTGGGGCGTGCCCGGCCTGTCGTGGCTGCCGGGTGAAGGGCCGGACCCCTTCGGTCACTGATGATCTCGTGGCCGGACCCGGGCACGCGGGTGACGCTTCGTTACCGGCGCCCCGCCGGCTCGGTCCCGCCGCTCACCGACGCCGTGGGGCACCTGTTGGCGGTCGAGCCGGAGGTGCGGGTTCGGACCAAGACGGGCACGGTCGTAAGCGTGGCGGCCGACGACGTGGTCGCGCTGCGGGTGCTCACCGACGCGCCGGTACGCACCTGGCAGATCCGGGGGCTCGAGCAGGCGGCCGCCACGGCGGCGCCAGGCACGGAACGGGCCTGGCTCGACGGCTGGCTGCTGCGCGCCGGGGATGGCGTCAATTACGCCGTGCCCCTGGATGTTTCGGCCCACGCCGGCACCGTTGCGGCGATCGTCGAGTGGTACGAACGGCGCGGCCTGACACCGCGGCTGGCGATTCCGGATCGGTTGTTGCCGGTCCCGCCGCGGCTGAGCGCCGAACGCACCGAGCGCGTGCTGGTGCGCGACGTCTCGGCCGCGGCCGCACCCGACCCGGCCAGCACCGTGTCGGCCCACCCGGGCGAGGCCGGCGGCGAGCTGGCGGTCGGCATCCGCGCCGGGGCGGCGCTGGCGCGCGCGGCGGTGACCGACGCGACCGACGGCACGCGCTGGGTGGGGTTGTCGGCCATCGGGGCCGGTGACGACCCGGCGACGGCAGCCACCGGCGCGGCGCTGCTGGCGTGGGCCGCGGGGCGCGGCGCGACTCGCGCCTACCTCGTCGTCCCCGGCGCCGGCGGCTCGGCGCTGGCCGACGCGCTCGGTTTCCGGGCGCACCACCGCCGCCGCTACTTCCCGGCCCGCTCCCCCGCCTGGGATACCGTCTAGCGATGATCGATGGCGGCGACCCGCTGCGGCTAGATGGGGGCGACCCGCTGCGGCTTGCCACCTGGAACGTGAATTCGATTCGCAGCCGCCTGCCCCGGGTCCTCGACTGGCTGGGCCGCGCGGACGTCGACGTGCTGGCGATGCAGGAGACCAAGTGTTCCGACAGCCAATTCCCCGCCCTGCCGTTCTTCGAACTCGGCTACGAGGTGGCGCATGTCGGTTTCAATCAGTGGAACGGCGTGGCGATCGCCTCGCGGGTGGGCCTGGACGACGTGCAGATCGGCTTCGACGGCCAGCCCACCTGGAGCAGCAAGCCGGAGGTGGCCGCGACGGCCGAAGCCCGCGCGCTGGCGGCCACCTGCGGCGGCATCCGGGTGTGGAGCCTGTACGTGCCCAACGGCCGCGCGCTCGGTGACCCGCACTACACCTACAAGCTGGAATGGCTTGCCGCGCTGCGTGATACGGCGGCCTCATGGTTGCGCGACGACCCCACCGCGCAGATCGCGCTGGCCGGCGACTGGAACATCGCCCCCACCGACGACGACGTGTGGAGCACCGAGTTCTACACCGGCGCCACCCACGTCTCCGAGCCGGAGCGCCGCGCGTTCAACGCCATCGTCGACGCGCAATTCACCGACGTGGTAAGGCCTTTCGCGCCCGGCCCCGGCGTCTACACCTATTGGGACTACACCCAGCTGCGGTTCCCGAAACGGCAGGGCATGCGCATCGATTTCATCCTCGCCTCACCGGAGTTGGCCGCCCGCGTGACAGCCGCGGAGATCGTCCGCGAGGAGCGGAAGGGAAAGGCCGCCAGCGATCACGCGCCCGTCCAGATCGATGTGAGGCGAGCCTAAATCGCTGTTAGCGCGGTCGCGTCGCAACCATAACCAGGTTAAGCTCAGGCAAATAAAATGCGGCTGCTCGTTGTCTGCGCCTTTCCAAGGTGGCAGGCTTTGATTTGTTAGAAGCAACAAACAGTGTTGTTTTGCTGTTAACGATGCGTTCAGCGGGTGCGTCTCGCTGGTGGCGCGGGTTTCGCGGCAAGGGCATACAAGCCAGGGAGTCAGCATGAGTGTCATCGGCGGAGCGGTCCGGGGCGTAGGTCAGGCGGTGAGTCGCGCGGCGACCACGACGACCGCGGCCGCCGGCGCTGTGGGTGGCGCGGCGGTCAACGGAGTCATCGGCGGGGTCACCGGAGCCGCCGAGGGCGTCAAAAAGGGAATGAGCACCGGCAGCCACTCGGCGCCGGCCGCCGCGGTGGCCTTCGGCGCGCTCGGCGTCGCCGGACTGGTCGAGTGGCCGGTGCTGCTGGCGGTCGGCGGCGGCGCCCTGCTGCTGCAACGGCTGGGCCGCAAGCGGGAACCGGCAAAGGCCAGCCTGAAGGCCGTGCCCGCCGAACCGGCGCCGCAAAAGGCCGCGCCGCAAAAGGCGGCCGCCAAGTCGACGGCCAAGAAGACCGGCGGTCGGCGCGCCGGCGGCAGCCAGTTGCGCAGCACCAACTAACGGGACTGTCCGAACCCGCTTTGAGCATTGCGGCCGCGATACGACGATCAATGCCGTTGCGCGCCGTCGCGACCGGCGTCCAGGCGACCACCTCGCTCGTCGAGACCGGCGTCGCCATCGCCGCGATTCCGCTGCGCGAGGGCGCCCGGGCGATCGCGGGCGAGCTGCCCCAAGACATCCCGGCAACGCTGAGCCGGCGGTGCTGGCGCGGCCAGGAGCGCGCCTGGATCGAGGTGCGCGGCCTGGACGGCGCCCCCGACGACCGGCTCGGGCGCTCGGTGCTCGACGCGGTGCTGGCCCACCCCGGCGTCGCGTCGGCCGCCCTGAACTACCCGCTGTCGCGCGTGGTGGTCACCCTCGGCGACGCGGGCACGTCGCTGCGCGACCTGTGCCGCCTCGTCAACGAGGCCGAGAAGCATTGCGGCCCGGCGCAATTCGTGGCCCCCCCGACAAGCCTGCCCGGCGACGGCGTGGTGCTGGCGACCCGGGCGGCCACCGCGGCCGCCAGCGCGGCCGGGCTGGGCATAGCGCTGACCGGGCGAGCGCTGCGCTGGCCCCGCATGCCCATCGGGGTTCTGGCGGGCGTGGTGGCCGTCGACTACCAGCCGTGGCTGCGCCGCCTGCTCGAGGACCGTATCGGCCGGCCCGCGACCGACACCGTGCTTGCGCTGGCCGTGACGGCGGCCGAAACCGTCACGCTGTCCCCCACGTCCCTGTCGGTCGGCCTGCTGATGCAGTCGCTGAAGGCCGCCGAATGCCGCGCCGAGGCGCGCGCCTGGGTGCGGCACGAGCCGCAGCTGGCCGGCCACGCCGACCACCCGCTCACCGACGCGTCGGCGGGGTCCAAGCCGCCGCGCGGCCGGCCCGCCGACCACCACGCCAACCGGTTCGCGCTCGTCCAGGCGGTCAGCGCGGCGGTCGTCGGCGCCACCACCCGTAACCTCAACCAGGCGGCGCTGGCGGTCCTGGTGACCACCCCCGCGGCCAACCGCACCACGCCGGAGGCCTTCGCGGCCGCGCTCGGCCAGGGACTGGCCGACCGCCACGCGGTTCTGGCGTTGCGGCCCGAGGCGCTGCGGCGCCTGGACCGGGTGGACGCGATCGTCATCGACCCGCGGGTCTTGTGCACCACCAACTTGCGGGTGTCGCTCATCCGGGGCGCCCAGGAGGCCGAGCTGCCCGCCGCGTGGTCGCGCGCACAGCTGATGCTGGAGAAGAATCGACTGCGCCCGGGCTGGCATCCGGTGCCGGGCATCACCGCCAGCAAGCCGAACGCGAAAGTGCAGGCGCTGTTCTGCTTCACGCACGACCCGCTGGCGTCGGCCGTCGTCGCCGAGGCGCACCGGACCGGGTCGGAATTGGTTTCGGTCGAGCACGATTCGCTGGGCGAACTGCGCCCGGCCTTCGACGAGATCAGGCCGCTCAAGGGCGGATCCATCGACGACGCCATGGCCCTCGCCGTGGCGGACCTGCAGGACGAGGGCCGCACGGTCGTCGTGCTGTCATCGCCTGGCGCGCAAGCGATCTGGTCGGCCGACGTGGCGCTGGGCATGATGCCCGAACCCGGCGCCGGCCCACCGCCCTGGTACGCCGACCTGTTGCTGCCCGACCTGGCCGCCGCCTGGCGGGTGCTGCACGCGCTCCCGGCGGCCCGGGCCGCCGCGCAACGCGGCGTGGGGATCTCGGCCGGCGCGACGGCGATGGGCTCGCTGCTGATGATCCCCGGCGTCCGCGGGATCGGGCGCGGGCCGGTGACCAGCGGTGCGGCCGCCGGTCTGCTGTCGGGAATGCTGTTGGCGCGCGGCATCATCAAGGCCGACCCACCGCGCGCGGCCCCCGTCCAGGAATGGCACGCGATGGCGGTCGAGCACGTCCGCCGGGCGTTGCCGCGGCCCGACTCGGAGCCGGCCGGCGACCCGCGGCGCCTCGCGCTGGCCACCCTTGGCGCAGCGCCGCCCCAAACGCGCGCGCACGCCTTCCTGCAATTCCTGGCCGCCGTGCGCGCCGAGTTGACCGACCCGTTGACCCCCGTGCTGGCGCTCGGCTCGGCGGCCAGCGCGGTGCTGGGCTCGCCGGTGGACGCCGTCCTGGTCTTCTCGGTGCTGGCCGGCAACTCCATGCTCGCGGCCAGCCAGCGGCTGCGGGCCGAGAACCGGTTGAATCACCTTCTCGCGCAACAGATCCCACCGGCCCGCAAGGTGTTGTCGGACGGGCCCGATCGGATGTACACCGACGTCATCGCGGCGCAGCTGCAGCCCGGCGACGTCATCGAGGTGCGCACCCACGAGGTGGTGCCCGCCGACGCCCGGATCATCGAGGAGGTCGACGTCGAGGTCGACGAGTCGACGCTGACCGGTGAGTCCCTGTCGGTGGAGAAGCAGGTCGAGCCGACGCCCGGCGCGGCCCTCGCCGAGCGCCGCTGCATGCTCTACGCCGGGACCACCGTGGTGGCGGGCACCGCGGTGGCGGTGGTGACCGCCGTCGGGGCCGACACCCAGGAACGCCGCGCGGCCGAGCTGGTGTCCGGTGATCTGTCCTCGGACATCGGTCTGCAGCACCAGCTCAGCCAGCTGACCAACCGGGCCTTCCCGGTCAGCATGACCGGCGGCGCGCTGGTCAGCGTGCTGGGGCTGGTGCGCGGGTCGGTCCTGCGGCAGGCCGTCGCCAGCGGGATCGCGATCGCCGTCGCGGCGGTTCCCGAGGGGATGCCGTTGGTGGCGACGCTGGCGCAGGCCGCGTCGGCGCGGCGGCTGACGAAGTTCGGCGCGCTGGTCCGCGTCCCGCGTTCGGTGGAGGCGCTCGGCCGCATCGACGTGGTCTGCTTCGACAAGACCGGCACGCTCAGCCAGAACCGGCTGCGGGTGGCCGAGGTCGTCGCGGTGCCGGGAACGTCGCGCGAAGAGGTGCTGCGCTGCGCCGCGCACGCCGCGCCACCGTCCAACGGCGGCCCGCACGCGCACGCCACCGATGTCGCGATCGTCGAGGCCGCCGCGTCGGTCAACGGCCACGGCTCCGGCGCACCCGTCGCGCACCTGCCGTTCCGCTCCGGCCGGTCCTTTTCGGCCTCCGTGACGGACACCGAGCTGGCCGTCAAGGGCGCCCCCGAGGTGGTGCTGGCCGCCTGCGGCGATGTCGGCCACGCGATGGAGGAGACGGTCGCGCGGATGGCCGGCAACGGCCTGCGGGTGATCGCGGTGGCGCGGCGGCAGCTGAGCGCCGCCCAGGCCAAGGCGATCCGGCGGGACCCCGACGATATCGCCGACTTCGCCCGGGACGGGCTGACCCTGACCGGCTTCCTGGGTCTGTCCGACACCCCCCGCGCCGAAGCCGCGCCCCTGCTGGCCGACCTGCGACGGCTTTCGGTGGGCGTCAAGCTGATCACCGGCGACCACCCGATCACCGCCAAGGCCATCGCCGAGGAGCTCGGCCTGAGCGTGACCGCCGAACAGGTGATCAGCGGCGCGCAGTGGGATGCGTTGTCGCGCAAGGAACAAGAACGCGTCGTGACCGAGCGGGTGATCTTCGCCCGGATGACACCGGAGAACAAGGTCCAGGTGGTTCAGACGCTCGAAACCGCGGGCGTGCGCACCGCGATGGTCGGCGACGGGGCGAACGACGCCGCCGCCATCCGGGCGGCCACCGTCGGCATCGGCGTCGTCGCCGGCGGCAGCGACCCGGCGCACATGGCCGCCGACGTGGTGCTGGTGGACGCCCGCATCGAGGGCCTGCTGCACGCCATCGGAGAGGGCCGCCAGCTCTGGCAGCGGGTGCAGGCGGCCGTGTCGGTGCTGCTCGGGGGCAACGCCGGCGAGGTGTTGTTCGCCATCATCGGCAGCGCGATCACCGGGACCTCACCGCTGAACACGCGGCAGCTGCTCCTGGTGAACATGATGACCGACGCTCTGCCGGCGGCGGCGCTGGCGGTGAGCGAGCCCAGCGGGCCGGTGGACCCGGGCATCCGGGGGCCGGACCAGCCCGCGTTGTGGCGCGCGGTCGCCATCCGCGGCGTCACCACCGCCGCCGCGACGACGGCGGCGTGGGCGATGGGCAGCGTGACCGGCCGCCCGCAGCGGGCGTCCACGGTCGCGCTGGTCGCCCTGGTGGGCGCCGAGCTGGGTCAAACGCTGCTGGACTCGCACGCCCCGCTGGTGGTGTTCACCGCGGTGGGCTCGCTGGCGGCGATGGGAACGCTGATCAGCATCCCCGTGGTCAGCCAGTTGCTCGGCTGCACACCGCTGGGTCCAGTCGGCTGGGCCCAGGGGCTGGGATCCGCTGCCGCGGCGACCGTCGCGATCGGTGTGCTGAATCGTGTGCTGACGGATCCGGACAAATCGGCCGATGCCCCCGCTGAGGTGGGCGAATCTCCACCACCCCGGCGCGCCATAACAGCGCATAGAGTTCCTGTAACGGCACCTTCAGGACGTGAGCAATAGAGGAAACTAGCGGATCGCCCCCGGCGTCGGTCATCGTCGACATATGTCCGACGGTGGCCGCACCACCCGGCGAGTCGGCAAACCCTTCGTTACTGAAAGGCAAATGATGGCGGAAAAGAAGACGCGTAAGGGGACCTCGCAGCGCGAGGCGGTGCAGAAGATCCGCGAGGGCGAAACGTTCGTCGTGAACCTTCCGGTGGTCGGGCAGATGGAGATCCCCCGGCCGGAGCAGCTGGCCTATTTCGGGGGCCTGGCCGCGCTGGCGGCGTTCGAGCTGATCGACTGGCCGGTGGCCGTGGTGATCGCCGCCGGCCACTTCCTGGCGAGCAACCACCACAACAAGCTGCTGGAAGAGCTCGGCGAGGCGATGGAAGAGGCCTAAGGGGTCCCGACGGCCTGGTCGAACCGCAATGTGACCCGGGTGCCCCCGGGAGTGCGCAGGGTGTCGACGTGGTCGGCCAGCCCGCCAATCAGGGTCAGGCCGCGGCCGCGTCGCCGGCTGCGAAGGCTGGCCGAAGAATCGCCCTCCCACCGCCCGGTGTCGCTGACCGTTACGGCTACGGTCTGCTCCCGCAGGAAGGCCTCCACCGAAACCGTTCGACGCGGCTCCCCGTCGCTGCCATGCTCGATCGCGTTGGTCACGGCTTCGCCGGTGGCCAGCAGGATGTCCATCTCGCGCTTCGGGGCGACGGCGATGCCTGCCAGCCACTCGCGCATCCGGTCGCGCGCGACGGGGATCTGCCCCGGCGCGGCCGTCACCACGGTGGCGAAGCTGCGCGGGGATACATGGCTCGGGCGCAGCGCGAGCACGACGACGTCGTCGCGGTAGCCGGTGGGCGGGGCCATCCGGGCCAGCACCTCGGTGCAGACGGACTCGACGGGGAGGTCGGCGCATTCCGCGGCCGCGCGCTGGAGGCGAGCGAGGCCGTCGTCGAGCGTTTCGCCGGCGCGCTCGATGAGCCCGTCGGTGTAGAGCAGGATCAGGCTCCCGGGCGGCAGGTTCGCCGTCGCGGTGGCGCCGGATGGATAGTTCTGCGCGTCGTGCTCCTTGATGGCGACCGGCAGTCGCCGGCCGGACGTCAGGAACACCGCGCGATTGTCGGGAAAGACCAGCAGCGGGTACGGGTGCCCGGCGCAGCTGTAACTGACCGTGGCGCAACCGGTTTCGGGTTCGACCTGGACCAGGGCGTAGGCCACCGTCGCGCAGCGGGCGCCCGCCACGCTGGCCCCGTAGCGGTCCAGCGCCCCCAGCACCGCGGCCGGTTCACCCGCCGTCAGGGCCGAGGCGGCCACCGCCGCGCGCAGCCGGCTCATCACGATCGCGGCGGGCAGCCCGTGCCCGACGACGTCGCCCACCGATATCCCGAGCCGGCCCGCGCGATCGAGCGGGGTGACCGAATACCAGTCGCCGCCCACGCGCATCGCCTCACCCGCGGGCTGGTACACGGCCGCCACGACCGCGGCCGTCGAGCCACGGTCGAGGTCCAACAGGTGCTCCTGGAAGTCGACGGCGATGCGATGCTCGCGGGCCATCACGCGGACCCGGTCCAGCGCCGAGGACGTCAGCTCGGCCATCCGGCTGAACGCGTCGAGCTCGGCGGGCTCGAACTGCCGCGGCGCGGGCCACAGCAGCGCCAGCACCCCCACCACCCGGCTGGAGTGATCCCGCAGCGGATGGGCGACGCAGGCGCGAACGCTGCCGGCGGTGTCCTGCACCGCGTGCTCGTAGCGCGGCGGCAGGTCGAAGGTGTCGGGGATGACCATCGACTCGCCGGTGCGCACGACGTCGGCCCCCACCACCGGGGAGTCGAGTCCCGTCACGTGGTAGCGATCGCGCAGTTCGCCGGGCAGGTGGCCGGCGTACTCGAACCGGATGTGGCGTTCGCCGTCCAGGATGCCGATCGCGACGGTGGCGGCGTCGGCCGAGCCGAATGACGATTGCAGCAAGGCGTCCATGATCCCGGCGACCGAGTCGGTGGCCTGCAGCGCGGCGTCGAGTTGCACCAGGTCCGAGGCCGCCGCGCGCCGCTGGCGGTCGCGCTCGCGGGCGACCGCGGACAGCCTCGACTTGACCCGGTCGATCAGTTCCTGGGAGCGGAACGGCTTCGGCAGGTAGTCGTCGGCGCCCCCGGCGTAGCCCTCGTCGACCGCCTCCGTGCCGGCCCGGGCGGACAGCATGAGGACCGGCGTGGCCGCCAGTTCCGGGTCCGCGCGGATGGCCGCCACCAGCGCGAAGCCGTCGATGCCCGGCATCATCACGTCGGTGACGACCGCGTCCGGCCGCAGGTTGCGGGTCGCCGTCAACGCCGACTCGCCGTCGGCGGCCAGGACCGTCTCCCAGTGCACCGAGAGCACCCGGTCGAGATGGTGTCGCATGTCGGCGTTGTCGTCGGCGATCAGCACCAGCTGGCGCGACCTCGGGGCGGTCGCGGTCGCCCCCTCGGGCTCGACGACCGGCGTCAGCCACTGCCGGGCCTCGGCCACATACGGGTTGGTCTCGTCGAGTAGCCCGGCCGGTGACAACTCGGCGGTGGTGCCCGCGGCGGAAAGCGGCAGCCGGATGGAAACCGTTGTCCCGCGGTCCAATTCGCTCTCGATCTGCACCGAGCCGTTGTGCAGCTCGACAAGCCCGCGCACCAGCGAAAGCCCGATCCCGGTGCCCTCGACGCTGCGGCCCCGCAGGTTGTCGGCGCGGTAGAAGCGGTCGAAGAGGCGGTCCAGGTCGGCGGCGGCGATGCCCACCCCGGTGTCGCGCATGGTGACGACGCAGTGCGCGGGTTCGGCGCGCACCCGCACCGAAATCGAGCCCCGCAGAGTGTATTTCACCGCGTTCGACAGCAGGTTCAGGATGATCGTCTCCCACATGCCCGGGTCGACGTCGGCCAGCACCGGCGAACAGTCCACGACCAGCTCCAGACCGGCGCGGTGGCAGAGCTCGGTGAAGGACGACGCGATGTGGGCGGTCAGCGCGCCGACGTCGGTGCACGCCAGCTTCGCGTTCGCGCGGCCGGCCTCGATGCGGGAGAAGTCGAGCAGCGAGTCGACCAGGCGCTGCAGGCGCCGTGCGTTGCGGGCCGCCGTGCTCAGCCGTTCCGCCAGAACGCTTTCCGGCGGCGCCTCGGACAGCGCGTCGTCGAGCGGGCCGAGCAGCAGCGTCAGCGGGGTGCGGAACTCGTGGCTGACGTTGGTGAGGAACGCCGTCTTGGCCCGGTCCAGTTCGGCCAGCGCGTCGGCCCGGTGCCGTTGCTGCTCGTAGGAAACGATCTGCGCGAAGGTCGACGTGAGCTGGTCGGCGAGCAGCTGGCAGAAGCCGCGGTACTGGGTGTCCAGGGGGCGGCGGGGGCTGATGCCGACCACCAGCGCCCCGGCCGCCGACGCCTCGCCGAGGGGCAGCACCAGTGCCTGGTCCGGGCAATCGGCCGCCAGGGCGTCGGCGATGCCGGGGATGGCGGTGGGCACGTCGTCGATGAGCCGCACCTCGGCGCGGGATCGGGATTCGGAGTCCCAGTCCGTCAGCCGCGCCAGTTCGGCCGGCAGCAACGGCGACACCGACTTCGTCGCGCCCCGCAGCGAGACGCCGCCGGCGAGTTCGTCGTCGGCGTACACGGCGATGAACGGCAGGTCCAGCGGCTGCGCCCCGCAAACAGCGACGGTGCTGCTCACCGCGTCGTCGATGGTGTGCGCGTCCATCACTGCGGTCGCCACCGAATTGAGCAGGTGGAGGCGACGCTCGCTCAACACCCGGTCGGTCGTTTCGATCACCGCGCAGAAAACGGCGCTCACCGCGCCGTCGCCGCCGATGATCGGGCTGTAGGTAAAGGTGAAGTACCGCTCCTCGGACTGGCCGCCGGTCATCAGCGGCAACATCAGGTCGTCCGACCAGGTCGCGACGCCGGTCTCCATCACGCTGGTGAGCATCGGGAATATCTGTTCCCAGATCTCCCACCACACCTGCTCCGCGGGGCGACCCAGGGCGTCCGGGTGCTTGTCCCCCAGGATCTGCGCGTAGCCGTCGTTGTACATCAGGAACAGGTTCCCCGGCCCTAGCCAGAGAACGATCGGAAACCGCGACGTCAGAGCGGTCACCACCGCGGCCCGCACCTCGCTCGGCCAGTCCACCGGCGAGCCCAACGGATGTGTGTCCCAATCGAATTCGGCAAACCGGCGACCCATTTCCCCGCCCAGGCCGACCGCAGCCGCCAGGTCGGCCGGCAGCGCGCGGGTCATTGCCGTCGCTTGGATTGAAGCGCCTCGGACAGGGTGGGGTAGACGTCGAGAATGCGATCCAGTTCGGTCACCTCGATCGGGCGGAGCACTTGGTCGTGGGCCGCAACCAGGCGGACCGACGTGCCGGCTTCCTTGCCCGCATCGTGGCACTCGAGCACGGCGTTCAGCGCAGCGCTCCCGAAGAAGTCGACCGCCTGCAGGTCCACGACGACCAGCCGGGCCGGGTGCGTCTCGGCCAGCTTCAGCGCTGCGGTCAGGTGAGCGGTTACCTCATCGACGGTACTGGAGTCGACGCCACCCTCAACGCGCACGACCACGGCGTCCTCGAGTGCCTCGTGTTCCACCGCCAACAAGTTCAGCGCCTTTCGTCCGGATGCGCGGCACGCGCCGCTCCGAGTGTCTAGGAACACTAACTGTTTGCGGGCTGCCGCGTTCGCGTATTCCCCTGGTTACCCAGCGGACTCGGCGGTTATCCGTTCGTGCACCGTCAGCAGCAGATGATCGAACTGGCTTTGCAGCCCGAGCGTCGCGCCGTCCAGGGCAGGAACCTCGGCCAGCAGTTGCCGGGCGAGCGCCCGCAGCTTGACATTGGTCTCCTGCGACCGCCATTGCAGCACCCGAAAGGCCTGCTCCGCGCTCACCCGATAGACGACCATCAGCACGCCCTTGGCCTGCTCGATCGCCGCGCGGCTTTCGAACAGGTCGGGCAGCGCCTCGTCGAGGACCTCTTGCCGGGCGTCGTCGAAGGTGTCGGTGACGTCGACGTAGTAGCCCGCGGTGCCCACCACGGCGCCCGACTCGTCGAGCATCCGGTCGGCGACGACGATCGCGTCGTGCACCTTGCCGGCCGTGTCGATGAACCGGTGCCGGCTGGAGAACGACCCCGCCGACTGCAGGGCGTAGTCCAGCTGCTCCTGCACGTGCGCCCGGTCGTCGGGATGCTTGTGCGACAACAGCAGCTTGGTCGTCGGCTCGACGCTCCCCGGCTCGTAGCCGTGCATCCTGGCCACTTCGTCCGACCACTCCCAGCGCTCGCCGATGAACCAGAAGCGGAAGGAGCCGACGATCGGATACCGCGCGCGGGATTCCACCGGGCTCAGCGGCTGACTGCCGGGACCGGCTGACGTCGCCCCGTCGGTCCCCCGTTGCCGTTGCACGGTTCGCATTTTTCCATCCGGGGGACTCCTCCTGCTACCACCCCGCTAAAAGGGGTAACGTCGCGGGCGGAACATCCAAAGACGCGGGAGCGCACGCCGAATGCGCTGAGAGGACGGCTTGCGGCCGTCGACCGTACGAACCTGACCGGGTAATGCCGGCGTAGGGAGATGAAAAATGACCGATGTCCTTTCCCAAGCCGTCGAGGCCGCCGTCACCACCGGGCCCATCGCGGGCAGCAGCAAGGTGTACCTCGACGTCGAGGGCATGCGCGTCCCGTTCCGGCGGGTGCACCTTTCCACCGGCGACCACTTCGACCTCTACGACACCTCGGGCCCCTACACCGATTCCGATGCGGTGATCGACCTGACGGCCGGGCTGCCGGCGCGGCCCGGCGTGGTCCGCGACCGCGGCACCCAGCTGCAGCGGGCCCGGGCCGGCGAAATCACCGCCGAGATGGCCTACATCGCGGCACGGGAGGGCATGCCCGCCGAACTCGTGCGCGACGAGGTCGCCCGCGGCCGCGCGGTGATCCCCGCCAACCACAACCACCCCGAGAGCGAGCCGATGATCATCGGCAAGGCCTTCGCGGTGAAGGTCAACGCCAACATCGGCAACTCGGCGGTGACGTCGTCGATCGCCGAAGAGGTGGACAAGATGGTGTGGGCCACCCGGTGGGGCGCCGACACCATCATGGATTTGTCCACCGGCAAGAACATCCACGAGACCCGCGAGTGGATCCTGCGCAACTCCCCCGTGCCGGTCGGCACGGTGCCCATCTACCAGGCGCTGGAAAAGGTCAAGGGCGACCCGACGGAACTGACGTGGGAGATCTACCGCGACACCGTGATCGAGCAGTGCGAGCAGGGTGTGGACTACATGACCGTGCACGCCGGCGTGCTGCTGCGGTATGTGCCGCTGACCGCCAAGCGGGTGACCGGCATCGTGTCCCGCGGCGGGTCGATCATGGCGGCCTGGTGCCTGGCCCATCACCGGGAGTCGTTCCTGTACACCAACTTCGAGGAGCTCTGCGACATCTTCGCCCGGTACGACGTCACCTTCTCGCTCGGTGACGGGCTGCGGCCCGGCTCGATCGCGGACGCCAACGACGCCGCGCAATTCGCCGAGCTGCGCACCCTGGGCGAGCTGACGAAGATCGCGAAAGCCCATGGCGCGCAGGTGATGATCGAGGGGCCCGGGCATGTCCCGATGCACAAGATCGTCGAGAACGTCCGGCTGGAAGAGGAGCTGTGCGAGGAGGCCCCGTTCTATACCCTGGGCCCGCTGGCGACCGACATCGCGCCGGCCTACGACCACATCACGTCGGCGATCGGCGCGGCGATCATCGCCCAGGCCGGCACCGCGATGCTGTGCTACGTGACGCCCAAGGAGCACCTGGGGCTGCCGGACCGCAAGGACGTCAAGGACGGGGTGATCGCCTACAAGATCGCCGCGCACGCCGGCGATCTCGCCAAGGGCCACCCCCGCGCGCAGGAGCGCGACGACGCCTTGAGCACCGCGCGCTTCGAGTTCCGCTGGAACGACCAGTTCGCGTTGTCGTTGGACCCCGACACCGCACGGGAATTCCACGACGAGACGCTGCCGGCCGAACCCGCCAAGACGGCGCACTTCTGCTCGATGTGCGGGCCCAAGTTCTGCTCCATGCGCATTACCCAGGACGTCCGCGACTACGCGGCCGCGCACGGGCTGGACAGCGAGGAGGCGATCGAGGCGGTCATGAGCGAGGGCATGGCCGAGAAGTCGCGCGAGTTCGCCGAGCACGGCAATCGGGTGTACCTGCCCCTGACGCCCACTCAGTGAGTTTTCTGCCGCTGCCACCGTCGGGCACCACGCCGCTGCGCGTGCTGTCCATCGCCGGGTCGGACTCGGGCGGCGGCGCGGGCATTCAGGCCGACCTGCGCACCATGGCGCTGCTGGGCGTGCACGCCTGCGTCGCGGTGTCCGCGGTGACCGTACAGAACACGGTGGGGGTCAAGGGTTTTCACGAGGTGCCCGCCGACGTCGTCGCCGCCCAGATCGAGGCCGTGGTGACCGACATCGGCGTCCAGGCCGCCAAGACCGGGATGCTCGCGTCGTCGGTCATCATCGCCGCGGTGGCCGACACCTGGCTCCGGCTGGGTCTGACGCGTTCGTCGGTCCCGCTCGTCGTCGATCCGGTGTGCGCGTCGATGCACGGCGACGCCCTACTGGCCACGTCGGCGCTGGATTGCCTTCGCCACCAACTGTTTCCACTGGCCACCCTGGTCACGCCGAACCTCGACGAGGTGCGATTGCTGGTGGGCGTCGACGTCGTGGATGCCGAGTCGCAGCGGGCGGCGGCCAAGGCCTTGCACGCGCTGGGCCCGCGTTGGGCGCTGGTCAAGGGCGGACACCTGCGGTCGTCCGAGCGCAGCTGCGACCTGCTCTACGACGGTGAATCCTTCTACGAGTTCGACGCCGAGAGGTTGCCCGGCGGCAACGACCACGGCGGTGGCGACACGCTGGCCACGGCCGTCGCGTGCGCCCTGGCGCACGGTTACACCGTCCCCGACGCCGTCGGGTTCGGGAAGCGCTGGGTCACCGAGTGCCTGCGGGCGTCCTATCCGCTGGGCCACGGCCACGGCCCCGTCTCCCCCCTCTTCCGGCTCTTATGACTGCCCTGGACCAGATCGCGGGCGTCGCGCACGAACCCGACGGCTCACCGGCCGGCGTCGTGGTGCTCACCCACGGCGCCGGCGGCAACCGGGATTCGCCGCTGCTACAACAGGTTTGCGACGAATGGGCGCGGCGCGGCTGGCTCGCGGTGCGGTACAACCTGCCCTACCGGCGGCGCCGCCCCACGGGCCCGCCGTCGGGTTCGGCCGCCGCCGACCGCGCCGGGATCGTCGAGGCGATCACGCTGTGCCGCGGCCTGGTCGACGGCCCACTGGTCGCCGGCGGGCATTCCTACGGCGGCCGGCAGACGTCCATGGTGGTGGCCGCCCGTGAGGCCGCGGTGGACGTGCTGACGCTGTTCTCCTACCCGGTGCATCCGCCGGGGAAGCCGGAGCGCGCCCGCACCGAGCACCTGCCCGATATCCGGGTGCCGACCGTGTTCACCCACGGAACGTCGGACCCCTTCGGCACACCCGACGAGTTGCGCGCGGCCGCCGCGCTGGTCACCGGCACCACCGCCGTCGTCGAGATCGCCGGCGCGCGACACGATCTGCGGTCCAAGACGCTGAACGTACCGGCGCTTGCGGTCGACGCGGCCCTGCAGCTGCTCGGGCGCAATTAGACAGTTTGGACTGCTCAGTTTAGACTGTCTGTGTGGACGCCGTCACCGAGTCAGCCGTCGCGGCGGCCCGCGACCTGCGGGTCGTGTTCAGCCGCCTGCGGCGTCAGTTGAGGGAACTCGCCACCGACGACGACCTGACTCCCTCGCAGACCGCGGTGCTCAACCGGCTCTGGAAGGACGGGGCCTCGTCGGCGAGCGTCCTGGCTTCGGCCGAACGGGTGCGTCCACAGTCCATGGCCACGATCGTGGCCGCGCTCGAGCAGCAGGGGCTCATCGAGCGCACGCCCGACCCGGAGGACGGCCGGCGGCAACTGATTTCGCTGACGGCGGCGGGGCGGCGACGCGCCGAGAGTAACCGGCAGGTCCGCGAGGAGTGGCTGGCCCGCGCCATCCACGACCGATACTCCGAACGCGAGCGTCGCGTCATTCTCGACGCCCTGACTCTGCTCGAGCGCTTGACCGAACAATGAAAGGGCAAGAGCTGCAATGGAACTAGGAGTGCACTTCATCGATTTCCTGCCGGGTGATCCGGCGGCATTGGGTCCGACGCTGGCCGAGGCGGGGCGGGGCTACGTTGTTCACGCTGGCCGACCACTTCTTTCAGATGGAAGCCATGGGGCGCGCGCAGGACCCGTTCCTAGAGGGCTATACGTCGCTGGGCTTCCTGGCCGGGCAGACGACCACGATCGAGTTGAGCCTGCTGGTCACCGGTGTCACCTATCGCTATCCGGGGATGCTGGCCAAGGCGGTCACCACACTGGACGTCTTGTCGCAGGGCCGCTCCATGCTGGGGCTCGGTGCGGCCTGGTACGACCGCGAACACGCCGCCCTTGGCTTCCCCTATCCGCCGGTGAGCCAGCGTTTCGAGATGCTCGAGGAGACGCTGCAGATCTGCAGGCAAATGTGGAGCGCGGACGACGGGCCCTACCAGGGCAAGCACTACCGGTTCTGTCTCTTATACACATCT